>NZ_JBALNY010000035.1:5796-57751 GCF_036962145.1 Bacillus sp. JJ1764
GCACCTGGAGTGGAAATCAACAGACAAGTTTAACAGAGCCATTTTTTAATATATATTTCCAACTATTATTTGAAAGGTGTTGATTCATATGGCAAAAAAATCTGAATCCAAGAAAATCTCAGTTAATTCCACCATTTCACTTAAAGGGATTGTAAAAGCCATTTTTAACGATACCGTTCACGTTCAAATTGGCGGCAAAGTGATTTCGCTGCCGGTAGCAGATTTTTCTGCGGAGAATCCATCACAATAAAATATTCGAATTATAAAATGGTCCGACACAATTTGTGCCGGACCTTCTTTATTTTGATAACAATGCTGTTTTTTCATAGCAGTCACAACTCACCAGATGATCATTTACCATACCGCATGCCTGCATAAACGAGTAACAAATAGTGGATCCAACAAACTTGAATCCGCGTTTCTTTAACGCTTTGCTCATTTGATCGCTAATATCTGTAGAGGCTGGAACGTCCTTTAACTCCATAAAATGATTCTGTATCGGCTTTCCATCCACAAATGACCAAATATACTTGCTAAACGAACCGAATTCTTCGACAATTTGTAAATAGGCTTTAGCATTCGTTATAACTGCATTAATTTTTAGCTTATTTCTTACGATTCCCTCATTATGTAAAAGCTCTTGTATTTTAGTCTCATCATATAAAACAATCTTCTCTGCCACAAAATCATCAAACGCTTTTCGATAGTTATCCCGTTTTTTTAAAATCGTATACCAGCTTAAACCAGCTTGTGCCCCCTCCAAGTTTAAAAACTCAAATAGCAGCCGATCATCATATACGGGAACACCCCACTCATGATCATGATAATCTATATATATTGAATCTTGATTGACCCAGCCGCATCGATTCATTACCCTACCTCCCCCTTTCACTACTCCTCATTATAGCTGTTTATTTTTTCCTAGTGCAAGCCCATATCCCCTAACATTTGGCCCGGCATAAACAATAGAAATGGTTTTAAGGAGCGGAGATAATCATATCCGTCCGATGATCTTTGAACGAACCAACTACCTTGCCTTAAAAATTAAGGAAGGTTATCGAGTCACCTCCTCCAACGTGTATAAACTCATGATAGGCTCCAAGCAACCCTTTACTTTCTTCTTAATGAATCAGAAAAAGGCAGAAAATCAGGAACAAATGATCAACTGCCAAAATGACAAAAAAACCGTTCAAGTCCGGAAACTCAAACGGTTTTTCTACTAGGGGCTTATACGCCTTTATTAAATACATCGGTTAATACTGGTACAATTTGCTTCTTACGGGAAACAACGCCCTTAAGGGTAGCGGTGTTATTAGAAAGCGTAACGTTGTAAGCTTTCTCAACTGCAGCCGTCTTGCTTCCTAAAGCAAGACCTACAGAATCGTTTGTTAAAATGTCAGTAACAACAAAGAGGAATAGATCAAGATTTTTTTCAGTAATTTTTTGAGAAATGGCATTCTCTAATTCTGCTTGACGTGCTAGCACATCTTGTACGTCAACCACATTAACTTGAGCGATTTCCACTTTGCTGGAGCCCATTTCAAACCCTTTGGCATCAAGACTTAAAAGGTCTTCAACTGATTTATCGCGTACGTCTGCACCAGCTTTTAACATTTCTAGACCATAGCTTTCAGAATCTACACCAGCGATTTCAGCTAATTCACGAGCTGCTGCTACGTCTTGGTCAGTGCAGGTTGGTGACTTGAACAATAAGGAATCAGAAATAATCGCAGAAAGCATAAGGCCAGCGATTTCCTTTTTTATTTCCTTGCCATGTTCTTTGTACATTTTATTTAAGATCGTTGCTGTACATCCAACCGGCTCACAGCGGTAATATAATGGATCGCTAGTCTCAAAATTGGCAATTCGGTGGTGGTCAATGACTTCCAACACTCGTACTTCCGATATATCATTGGCGCTTTGCTGACGTTCGTTGTGGTCTACTAAAATGACAGAGTTTACTTCATTGGCTACTGTATCCACCTGACGAGGGGCATCGACCTTAAAATAATTTAATGCATATTGTGTTTCACTATTTACCTGACCAAGGCGGACAGGCTCTACATCTTGACCAAGCTGTTGTTTTAAATCAGCGTAAACAAGCGCTGAACAAATTGAGTCTGTATCCGGGTTCTTATGACCGAAAATAAGTGCTTTTTCCATTTTTTTGCTCCTAACCTAAGTAAAGTATGTAAGAAACCCCTAATTTAGGGGTTCCATAAAAAGAATTATATATGATTTCAAGTAGAGTTTCAAAAAATATTATTTTCTAAGTTTAAGATGACTAGAAGAAACATTATTTAGAAATTGCTGTAATTCCTGATCAGACAATGGTTTACTAAACAAATAACCCTGCGCTTCATTACAGCTATGCTGTTTAAGTACCCCGAGCTGCTCACTTGTTTCTACTCCTTCAGCAATCACACTTAAGCCAAGATTGTGTGCCATTAACAGAATAGTCGTTGCAATATTTTCATCATCTTTGTTAGTAGCAATATCTCGAATAAAAGAGCGATCAATTTTTAAATAGTCAATCGGGAACTTTTTCAAATAACTAAGGGAACTATAGCCTGTTCCAAAGTCATCAATTGAGATCGTAAGCCCTAGATTTTTCAAATCATGCAAAATGCTGGTGGCCTTTTCAACATCCATTGTCATACTTTCCGTAATTTCAATCGTCAAGCATTTGGGGTCAATTCTGGTTTCCTTAATAATTTGCTGAATCATTGGAACAAGGTCCGTTTGATAAAATTGCCGAAGAGAAATATTAACGGAAATAGATGGCATAGGTAAACCGCTTTCTTGCCATCGTTTTAATTGGTTGCACGCTTCTTTAAGAACCATTTCTCCAATTGGGATGATCATCCCTGTTTCTTCGGCTATTGGAATAAAGCGATCAGGCGGAACCTTTCCACGATGCGGATGATCCCAACGAATGAGCGCCTCAACACCTTTAATTTCATTTTTGGACAGATCCACGATTGGTTGATAATGGAGAATAAATTCATTCTTTTCAATCGCTTTCCGAAGTTCTGTTTCGATTTCCAAACGGTTAAAGTTCTTATCATCCAAACTTTCTGAGTAAAATTTAAAAGTATTTCTGCCCTCTTGCTTTGCATGATACATAGCGACATCCGCTTTTCGAATCAATTCATCCGCATTTTTGCCATCAGATGGGAATAAACTGATGCCAATACTAGGGGTGATAAACATTTCATTGCCTTCAATCGAAAAAGGTTTAGCAAATTCATCTAATATTCTTTGGGAAATCTGATTAATTTCAGACTTGGAAACATGATCTAACAATATGGTGAACTCATCACTGCCTTGTCTAGAGGGTATATCATTTTTTCTAATACAGCTGGTAATTCGTTTCGCAACAGCTTTTAATAACAGATCACCAATTTTATACCCTAGCAATTCGTTGATTAGTTTAAATCGGTCCAAATCAAAATACATCAATCCAAGCAATTTTCCTTCAGAATTTTTAAATAAATTGATGGCAATATTGACTTTTTCATCAAACATTTTCTTGTTTGGCAAGCCGGTTAAGTCATCATGATAGGCCAAGTAATTTATTTTTTCTTGAATTAAATAGTGCTGAATGACCAAACTGGTTAGATGATTCGCCTTGCTGATGATTTGCTCCTCCGCTTCTGAAGGAGTAAATGCTTTTTGGTAATAAATTGCTAAAACCCCGATCACCTCATGCTGATTATTACAAACTGGTGTTGACCAACATGATTTAAGACCGTGCTTTAATGCATCATCCCGATAATCCCTCCAAAGCAGATCCGTGGCAATATCAGCCGTAATAATATTTCTATTATAGTATGCAGCTGTACCAGAGGAACCCACGGCTGGGCCAATAGGCATTACATTAATAATGTCTTTGTAACCTTGAGGTACATTTGGTGCTGATCTTAAGTGTAAGATTGGTTGGTGTTCATCCTTAAGAAGAATGGAAACCAAACCGCCATCAATATATTTTTCAACAAGAAAAACAATATTGTCTAAAATATCTGAAATGGGACGACCTTTGGCCACCATTTCGAGGATTTGATTTTGTTCAACTAATAAATTTTCTAAATCAGGTTTCCTTTGCCTGGGCTTGGCAATTCCAACGATTCCGTATACAAGATTCCCATTATAAATAGGGTAAGCCGTTAAGGATAGGTGCAAAGGGTTCCCTTGTTTATCCTGAATAGTTACATTAAAATTTTCGCGATTGCCCTTTAATATCTGATTATAGGATTTAAAGGTATTTTCCAAATCATGATCATGGATTAACGAAACAAAAGACATTTGCAATGCTTCTTCTTGTGAATATCCTGTTAGTCTTGCCGCAGCATCATTTATTTGTATAAAATTACCTTCCAAATCCAAAGCAAAGCAGGCATCATGGTGACCATCAAAAAGTGACTTATAAATTTTGAAAAGTGAATTTGTTTCAAACGTTGTTTTCACGGACAACACCATTTCTTCCTAAAATTTTTTTGGATCCATTTTGATAGTTATACTCTTTTTTATTTTATCGGAAGAAATCAAAATAAGTTTAACTCTTTTATTGACCAAAAAAAAATACACACTCATCAAGAAATCGAGTGTGTTCAACATAAATATTATATAAATGAATCCAATGAAAACCCTTTATCTTCAAAGCTACGGCGTAACCGAAGAATAGCTTGCGAATGGATTTGAGAGATTCGCCCTTTTGTCACACCTAGAATCTCAGAAATTTCTACTTGGGAAAGCCCTTCATAATACAATAAAGAGACCACAAGCCTTTCTTTCTCAGGCATTTTATCAATACTTGCTGCAATCAGTTTCCGAAATTCTTCCTTCTGTAAATTACTTTCATGAGGTTTTATAGAATCGTCGCAGATTTGGTCCACTCTACTTTGTTGCTTCCCCTCATCTTCATTAGCATTAACAGGTTCATTCAAAGATAACATGGTTGATAAGGAAACGGCCGCCATCGTATGATCCACTTCTTCAAGAGAAATGTTTAAAAACTGACTCAATTCCTCCTCAGATGGTGATCTCATCAAAGTTTGTTCCAAATGACGGTAGGCATTATTTAATGCTTTTGCTTTGTCCCTCAAACCGCGGGGGATCCAATCCATTTTCCGGATTCCATCCAACATAGCCCCCTTGATTCGCCAAAGTCCATAGGTTTCAAATTGATAGCCTTTTGAATAATCAAATTTTTGAATCGCTTCAATTAATCCAATGTATCCTAAGCCAACTAAGTCATCTTTAGGTATAATACGCTGTGGAATCGTCATACTTAATTTATTTGCCATCTGTTCTACCAAATGACCATATTGCTTAATGAGATTTTCCTGTAATAATGAATCACGAGTCTCCCGGTACTTTCTCCATAATGGATAATGGGGAATGGTTTCTTTAACAGCAGGTCTCAAATGTTATCCCTCCTGATTTTACTCTGTCCAACTACGAATAGTGTTTGCGATTTTCTCAGAGTCTTGCATTTCCCCACTTTGATGCAATGCAGTCAGTGGAATGCTTTGAAAGTCTGTTTCCTCTATTGAATCTTCTGAATTTGAACTCGGCTGTATATTGACTGGCTCGGATCTTTCTTCTGGACCCATTTTATTGGTTAGAGTACTATTATTCAAATGTTGTAACAGTGTTTGAAATAAAACCCCCATGACACAAAATAGCAGAAAGCCGATCACTGACCAGAATAAAGACATGACCCAAGTATTATTGGTATATGAAAAAAAATAGGTGATAACGCCAGCGATCAGTCCTAATGAGGCACTTATTTTCCACTTTATTGTCATATTACAAACTTCCTTTATATCTATTTACGACGGGACCATATCTTTTCAAAAAATCCCCGTATTCCTTTTGAAGAAGAGGGGCCTGACCGAGTAAACTCAGGCAGATAAGAATAGATGATCTGTTTCATATTTTTGGCAGCGGTACTATTTGGATACATCACCAGAAACGGCTTTTGAGCTTTAACCGATTGGCGAACATGTAGATCTTCAAGTAAATAACCCAATGTCTGAATCTCCAGTTTTAATATGGTTTTACAGGCATGCTGGAAAGCTCTGGATGTCTCTACTGCCTCTTGATACGTTTGTGCACGATTGATGACCAGACGGAGCTTTGGCTGCTCTGTGGTATAGCTCATAACCGTTTTCAAAACCGTATATGCATCGGCAATCGATGTCGGCTCCGGGGTTGCCACCATAATGGTTTCATCTGATGCTAAAATAAAATCGACTAACTCTTTGGAAATTCCGGCACCTGTATCAAGTAAAATATAATCTGCGTAGGATTGAAGCTCATTTAATTGATTCCAGAAATAATCGAGCTTGCTTTGATCAAAGTTCATTAAATGCTGCAAATCAAAGCCGCCGTGTATAAACTCAATTCCTTCCGTCCCTTTCTCAATGACATCCCAAATCCTTATTTGATCATAAAGGACATTAGCCAACGAGTAGCGGGGCGAGATCCCCATCAGAATGTTAAGATTAGCGGTTGATAAATCGAGATCCAGGATCACGACCTTTTTTCCTTCTGCCTTTAACCCAAGTGCAAAGTTAAGAGAAAAATTAGATTTTCCAACTCCACCCTTCCCACTAGTAATCGTAATAACACGTGATGAAGGATGGTGTTGGTATTGGGTTTTCTGTAGGGGATCCTGCAGTTGTTGTGGACGCTCGGCCTGGAGACGATTCATCTTTTCTCGAAGACTTTGTGCCTGATCCATTTTAATTTTCCTCTCCGACCAAATTCTTCGCTAGACTTTCTGCATCAACAGTAATAATATCCTCTGGTACACTTTGTCCCGTGGTGATATAAGCTAATTGGTACGAATACTGATAGGCTATATTTAAAATGGTGCCGTAGCTTGAGGTTTCGTCCGCTTTCGTAAATATTAATTTTTGAACCGGACTCTTTGAAAATTCATCAAGTAATACACGCAAATCCTCATATTTGGTTGTTAAGCTGATGGCCAGATAATTGTCACTTTCAGGCGGATGAAATAAAAACTCTTTGATGGATTCTCTGTTTTTTTCTTCCTTATAATTTCGTCCAGTTGTATCCATATAAATGAGATCATAGTTCTTCAGCTTGTCCAAGGTACTCGCTAATTCATCCCCGGAACGAACAACTTCAATTGGAACATTTAAAATGCCTGCATACGTTTTTAATTGTTCAACCGCTCCAATTCGATAAACATCCGTTGTAATCATGGCCACTTTCCGTTTTTGCTTTAACACCTGCTCAGTCGCCAGTTTAGCTATGGAAGTTGTTTTGCCGACTCCCGTTGGGCCAATCACATTAATAATCCGTGTCTGATCGGAAATCGCAAACGTTTTCGGAACACGTTTGGTAATTAGATCTATTATGATAGTAAGAATTTCAGTTTTAATGGTAGCTTCTGTTAATTCGTTTAAGGAATCATATTTTTTCATAATGGTTGAAACAATGTGTTCCACTACAGTTTCTTCAACACCTTGTTTTTTCAAATGCTCTACAATCTTTGATAGAGCAGCTGGTCGAACGTTTCCTTGATTTTCTCCCATCATGAAAGTCATCATCATTTTCCTTAGGCTGGTCAATTCATCCAACATCGTCGTATCATGTTTAGTTGATTCGACGGCGGGAGTTGGAGGAATGATGGCTTCAGGCTTTGAAGGTTGCTGAGAGTAAAACTGATATAAATTTTGCGGTTTTTTATGGAAACCCGAATTTAAAGGTTCTTGCTCCCCCCGCTTGACCTCAACAGGATCCTTCTTTGGTGGTTCCGTTTTTGGCAGAACCTCTTTTACTTCATTTTGGTTTTTATCAATTGAATACGCTGTTACCTCATATTTTTGTTTAGTAAACAGGCCTAACAAACCACCGGATTTGATCACCCTAGTATTGACGATGATAGCATTTTCCCCTAGTTCTTGCCTTACCTTTTTTAAGGCAAGGGGCATCGTGTCGGCTATTATTTTTCTTGTTTTCATATATTAACCACTCCAATACTTTGGATCTCAACATCCGGCTCAAGCTCTGTATATGCCAAGACAGGCACGGTAGGCATGATTTTATCGACAAATTGTTTTAAATACATCCGAATGTTTGGACTTGTGAGGAAAATAGGCTGACCGCCAGCTTGAATGACCCGGCTGATTTCATGCTGTAATTCTTCGCCGATTCTTCTCGACAGGTTTGGATCCATTGATAAATAGTAAACTCCTGCTTCTGATTGCTGAATGGAATCTGAGATACCTTTTTCCAATGTTGCCCCAGCCGTCAAAACTTGAATAACACCTTGTTCGGCAAATTGCTCTGTGATTTGGCGCGTTAAGGATTGGCGAACATACTCTGTAAGCACCCGTGGCTCTTTCGTATATTGTGAGTAATCAGCCAATGTTTCAAAAACCGTCGGTAAATTACGGATAGAGATCTGTTCACGAAGCAGACTCTGCAATACCTTTTGAATATCGCCAACTGACAGTAAATTTGGTACAAGCTCTTCCACAAGATTAGGATGTGTTTCTTTGATATTTTCAATGAGCTCTTTTGTTTCTTCTCTTCCTAATAACTCAAATGCATAACGTTTTAATACTTCTGTCAAATGGGTAGCAATAACAGATGGTGGATCAACAATCATGTACCCCATGAGTTCAGCTTTTTGTTTCTCCTCTATATTAACCCAAATGGCCGGTAAACCAAAGGCAGGTTCAATAACCTGAATACCATTAATGCCGGTAGCATCTGCTCCTTGAGTCATGGCTAAGAAGTGATCGAGATACACTTCACCGGAAGCAATTTTTGATCCGCGGAATTTCAGAACATACTCATTTGGCGGTAACTGGAGATTATCGCGAATCCGAATGGTTGGAATAACTAACCCCAGTTCAATTGCAAATTGCCTTCGAATCATCACAATCCGATCGAGAATATCCCCGCCTTGTTTTTGATCCGCTAATGGAATAAGTCCATAACCGATTTCTAACTCTAAAGTATCGAGTTGAAGCAGGTTGATGACTTTTTCTGGACTCCGAACATCTTCCTCCGCCTCTTCCATTTCTGCTTGTTCATGTTGCTGCTGTTCCTTATCCATGGATTTTTTCATAGAATAGGCCCCGTAGGCCAATAATCCTGATACTGGAATGGTTAATACCAATCCAATTGGTGTGAATAATCCAAATAGAAAAATCGTTCCTGCAACAATGTACAGCAGCTTTGGATAATTAAAGATTTGTGTGACAATGTCCGTGCCCAGATTACCGTCAGAAGCGGCACGAGTTACCGTAATACCGGTAGCAGTTGAAATCAGTAAGGCTGGCACCTGACTGACAAGACCATCACCGACAGATAACAGGGTAAAGGTGCTTGCCGCTTCAGTAAAACCCATTCCATGAATCACGATACCAATGATAAATCCACCGATGACGTTAATTAACAGGATGATGATACCAGCAATGGCGTCCCCTTTAACAAATTTACTCGCACCATCCATGGCACCGTAGAAATCAGCTTCTTGTTCTACTTTTCTGCGTCGTTGCCGGGCGTCCTGTTCACTGATTAGTCCGGCATTCATATCAGCATCGATACTCATTTGTTTACCTGGCATCGCGTCCAACGTAAAGCGGGCAGCGACCTCTGCCACCCTTTCCGATCCCTTCGTGATGACAATGAACTGGATCACGACAAGAATCAAGAACACGACAAAACCAACAACTGGACTTCCCCCGATTACAAACGAACCAAACGTTTCAATAACATGACCACCATCTGCTTTTGATAAAATGGAACGCGTCGTTGAAACGTTCAGAGCTAGACGAAACAGCGTTGTAAGTAATAGAGCTGTAGGGAAAATGGAAAACTCCAATGGTTCTTTTGTATTCATTGCTACCAACAGGATCAGTAATGATATGGAGATGTTTATAATTAATAAAAAGTCCAGTAACATTGTTGGCAGTGGTATAATCATCATCGTAACAATTAATATTACGACAAGCAAAACCGATATGTCTTTTGCCTTCATCTCATCATCTCCTTATACCGACCTTCTTGGTAGTAAACATAAGCCAAAATTTCTCCAACTGCATTGAACAATTCTTCCGGAATCGAATCTCCCACTCCAACTGCAGCAAACAGCGCTCTTGCAAGCGGTCGATTTTCAACTGTCATCACTTTATGTTCTTTTGCAATTTCTTTCATTTTTAACGCCACATAATCTTGACCTTTTGCAATCACTTGAGGCGCATCCATTGTTGCGATATCATAGCGGATCGCAATAGCAAAGTGGGTAGGGTTTGTAATCAACACGTCTGCCTTTGGTACTTCCTGCATCATACGATTCATCGACATCTGTCTCTGCTTTGCCCTACGTTGCCCTTTGATATGCGGATCCCCTTCCGTTTTCTTATATTCATCTTTAATATCCTGTTTAGACATCCGTATCTTTTTTTCAAAGGAAAGTTTTTGATATAGATAATCTGCGGCTGCAATAGCAGCCAAACTTCCAGCACCAGTTAGTCCAATTTCAATAACCAAAGATCCTATTAATCTAGCAAAATCATAAATGCTTTTTTGGCCAACGATTAATAATTGGTCCTTCTGCTTCCAAATTATCATAAATACCACACTAGAAATAATCGATATTTTTAGCATAGCCTTCAGAAGTTCCACTAGTGATCTCATCGAGAACATATTTTTTAATCCGGTTAGCAGATTCATTTTGCTAAAGTTAAATTTCAAGGATTCAAAATTAAACATAAAGCCAACCTGCATATAATTTCCTACAGCAGCGGCAACCATGGTAACAGCCAGGATGGGAGCGACTAACTTCACCGATTGCCATAATAACTGATTAAACATTAATGCAACACTTGAAATCGAAAGGTCCCAAAGCATATACTCATGAAAACTTTGGCGGTAAATATTTAAACAACCCTCTACCATGGTTTTCCCGAAAATTAACAGTACGCCGAATGAGAGGATTAAGATCATGGCTGAAGTAACCTCATTACTTTTTGCTACCTGACCTTTTTTCCTGGCTTCCCGTCGTTTATTGGGCGTTGCTTTTTCCGTTTTTTCACCAGAAAACAATTGCAAATCTAAACGAAGCAGCATGCCTAAGCCCCCATAATATTTAAAATTGATGACATGGAACTATACATGTTATCAAATAGAATTTTCAACAAGTAAAAAAAACTTGGTAAAAGAAAAATATACATCATAAAGTGTAACAACATTTTTAATGGCGGAGCTACAGTTAAAATATTCATTTGTGGCACTGTTCTCGAAATAATCCCGATGCCAATATCAACCACAAACATCGTTCCTAATATCGGGGCTGCCATCATGAAACCAATCATAAACATTTGAATGATACACTGTAAAATAAAAGTCGAGATTCTTCCATCCATCCAAGCTGGAACAGTAGCTTTAAGCGGCACCCAGTCAAAACTGGCCAGAACTCCTTGAATCAATAAATGATGCCCGTTTGTTGTCAGTAAAAATAAAATCGCTAAAATATTTTTGAAGCTCCCGGTGAGCTGTGTACTTGTTTGAAACGTGGGATCAAATAAATTGGCCATTGAGAATCCAATTTGCAAATCCAAAAGTGACCCTGCAAATCGAACAGCTGAAAACATGATCGTGGCAATCATCCCCAATACAATCCCAACGAGTACTTCCTTTAAGATTAGAATAAATAGCAGCGATTGGGGGGGATCTACGATCGGCTCCTTTACTAAGCCTGCACATAAAATACTAAGAACAGCGCTCAAACCAATCTTAAATGGTGTCGGAATTTGCCGCCCTGAAAAAATCGGAGCTGAAACCATAAACGATGTAACCCTTACAAAGATGAGTAAAAAGCTCCATAAAAGTGAACCATCCATTTGCATCACCTACCCGATATAGTTAGAGAGGTTACCTAAAAGGTGTTGGGTAAATTCCACCACGTGACGCAACATCCATGAACCAAAAAATAATATGGCCAAAAACACTGCTACAATTTTTGGTACAAACGCTAAGGTTTGTTCTTGAATCTGAGTGGCCGCTTGGAAAATACTAATGATTAATCCGACAACAAGTGCCACACCTACAACAGGAGCAATCACGATTAAAACTGTATAAATAGATTCTTGAGCAATTCTCAAAACTGTTTCTGTGGTCATGTTAACACTTCCTTTTAAAAACTCCTGAGCAGTGATTCAACGATTAAATGCCATCCGTCTACCAAGATAAATAATAGAATTTTAAACGGTAATGAAATCATCACCGGTGGGAGCATCATCATACCCATCGACATGAGAACACTCGACACGATCATATCAATCACTAAAAACGGGATAAAAATCATGAATCCCATTTGAAACGCCGTTTTTAATTCACTGATTGCATAGGCAGGGACTAAAGCTCTTAATGGAATTTCTTCCACCTTTTTGGGTCTGTCCAATTTGGCATAATCCAAAAACAAAGCTAAATCCTTTTCACGTGTCTGTTTGGCCATGAATTCCTTCATAGGGATGCTGGCGGCCTTATAAGCTTCATCCTGTGACATTTTCCCGTCCATAAATGGTTGTAGGGCATTTTGATTAACTTCCGTAAAAGTCGGGCCCATTACAAAAAATGTCATAAATAAAGCTAGTCCAATCAATACCTGATTTGGTGGAATCATTTGTGTTCCCAAGGCATTACGTACAAAACCTAATACAATGACAATTCTGGTAAAACACGTCATTAGGATTAAAATAGCTGGTGCGATGGACAAAACCGTTATTAATAAAATAATCCTTAATGTATTGGAAACTTTATTAGGGTCACTACTATCACCTATATCAATGCCAGGAAGAAGTGTAGCCGCTTCTGCACCATGGGTCATTGAGAAAATACCTATTGTAAGGAGCGGAACAAGCAAAGCTAGTTTTTTTAGCATCTTACTACTCCTCTCCATGATCCTTTTGCATCGATTTCAAATGTTTTTGAAAAACGGACTTCCAATTTAATTTAGAGGTACCTACATTCATCCATTTCTGAGATACCGGTTCACCTGGATCTTCAAAGCTTTCGAGTAAATGCATATACTCTTCACCTTGAGAAATCGTTTTTAGAAGTGTAACGTCCTCACCAACACCAAGAATGTAAATGGTCTGACCAATCAGCACAATTTGCAAGGAACGATTGTTGCCAAGCATTTGACTTCCTAGTGAAAGAATTGGACCGTTTGATTGCATCGTACGGCCTTTTTTTGATATATATCGCAAGATAAAAATTAAAATAGCAATAACCAAAGCGAAGGAGAAAATAAATTTGAGAAATAAGGGAAATATAGAAGATGATTGCTGATCCACTGTTGCTTTATCTACAGATGAAGAGCTTTTTTTATCCCCATGCTGGATCGTATCATATACAGAAGAATCGCCGGAAGCTGACGCGCCTGCGGCAAAGACTGCGGGTTGATTGGAAAATATATAAATAAACACAACAAATAATAGTGTTAAGCGTTTCATGATTTTCTCCTTCCATGGAGCTATTTCAATTAATTTAAGCTGGCAGTGATTTGTGCAGCCATTTTGGCATCAAGTTGAGAAATGGCGGCTAAAATTTGTGAACGGCTATCTGTGCTGACATTTTTCAGTAAATCCAAAGCTACTTGTTGATTTGTGGACATCATGGATTGAATGATGACCGCTGACTGTGATGGTGACATAGCTGAGATGGTTTCAGCGAGTGTCTCAGTCGGTGTTTGTTGACTTTGTACCAATTCATGTAACTGTTCTTTCATAATGGCGGGATCTTCACTATTAACCCCAGACATATCTTTTAATAACATCGTAATTTGTGCGGCCTTTTTCGCATCCTTCATGCTGCTTAAAATAGAGCTTTGCAAATTCGTGTCTAATTGCGACATTGTAATCGTTGCATCCTCAAGTGACATCGTCGCAAACATCGCTGCAGCTTTTGAAGGAGTCATTGTTTTATAGATACTCGCAACTTTTTTCATTTGCGCTTGATTCGTGTTTGATTGTTTTTTATCAAGTTCTGTTTGAATATCCTGATTCGTTTGCTTCATTTTTTCTAAAGCATTTTGATTGGCCTTTAGCTGTTTAGTTAGGTCACTAATCTCTTGACTTTTTTCAGCTAATTGTGATTTACTTTGCACGTATTTCTGCTTCCACTCATCTGTTTCAGCTGAATCATTTGAAGAATTTGATTTAGGATCAGGGAAAATAGTGTTCAATACAGGAACTTTATTTCCCCATGTTTGCACAGTTTTCATTACAGGGTACCCTAAAAAATTTAATACAACCAGAGCTAAAGCTGCTGTAACAATTAATGGTATACCAAACATGAAAAAGGTTCTGATTTTACCACGTTTTTTTTTCTCTTCCATTGTTTTAGCTCCTTATCCCCTTCGTGTATAGCGTAAAACGGCTAGTTCATCTAAGAAAGCTTGTTCTTTTTGATTCACCTGTTTGATAAAAGCCTCTTTAGATTTTTCCTTCCATTGATTCCACATTTTCGCTTCTTTTGATTTCTCTATCAAAATTTGATGTTTTAATTCCATTTCATAATGAACTTGTTTGGATTGTTGTTCTAACACTTTCATTTGTCGATTCACATGTTCGATATCCTGTTGCATTTCTATTATCTCAGAAATAGTTTTTCTATCAACATGATTATACTGGCTGAATATCTCTTTCTTTTCCAATTCCAAACCTTCCATTTGTTCTTGAAGCTCAATCTGGCGGAGTTTGATGGATCCATATTCATGTTTGGCGTGCTCTTGCTCTTTTTCTTTAACATCTAGTACTTTTTGAAAAGAAAAATTGTACTTCATTACATCATCGCTCCAAATTGTGAAATTAAGAAGGATTTAGTATCATCCAGCTGTGAAGGTTCGTAAATTCCCTGTTTTAAAAATTGGTCCATTTGCGGTTTTAACCTCATTGCCAAATCAATATCACGATTGGAACCTTTTTTATAGGCACCGATATTAATGAGATCCTCTGCTTCATTATAGGCCGCTAATAATTTCTTGAATTGAACTGCCGCGGCTTGGTGTTCGTTGTCGGTAATTTCAGTCATAACACGACTTGCACTGGAGAGGACGTCAATGGCTGGAAAGATCCCCTTCCCGCCAATAGCACGATTAAGAACGATATGTCCATCTAAAATACCACGGACTGCATCTGCAATCGGTTCATTCATATCATCACCATCTACCAGAACAGTATAAATGGCTGAGATGGATCCCTTAGGTCCCGTACCCGCACGTTCTAACAGTTGTGGAAGCATGGCGAAAACCGATGGAGTGTACCCTTTAGTGGTTGGCGGTTCACCGATTGCCAGGCCAATTTCCCGTTGAGCCATCGCAAAACGAGTAACTGAATCCATGACCAGCAGAACGTTTTTGCCTTGATCACGAAAATACTCAGCAATCGATGTAGCTGTTAACGCTCCTTTGATACGGATTAATGCTGGCTGATCGGATGTAGCAACAATGACAACCGATTTTTTCAGACCCTCTTCACCTAAGTTTTGCTCTAAGAAATCTAACACCTCACGGCCACGTTCACCAATTAAAGCAATCACATTTACATCGGCAGTAGTATTACGGGATATCATCCCAAGCAAGGTACTTTTACCAACACCACTTCCTGCAAAAATCCCAACGCGCTGTCCCATTCCCATCGTTAGTAATCCATCGATCGTCCTGACACCGACACCAAGTGGTGAATGTATTCGCGGTCGGCTTAACGGGTTAGGTGGTGCTGCATGTGTCGGGACTTCTTCTAATCCTAATGGAAGCGGTTTGCCATCCATAGGTTGTCCCAATCCATCCAAGATTCTTCCAAGCAGTTGATTACCAGCTTTGACCGTCATCGGCTTTCCACTTGCCACAACATCACAGCCAGGGCCAATTTCTCTTACTTCACCCAGAGGCATTAGCAACACTTTATTTTCTCTAATACCGACCACTTCTGCCTGAATCGGAGTTTGAGAATTTGACGGGTAAATCGAACATAATTCACCAATTCGGACATCCGGACCTTGTGACTCAATAGTAAGACCGATAATTTGGGTGATTTTGCCGTTTACCCTGACTGGGTCAATGTTATGAATGAGCTTGACATATTTCTCAGCTGACAGCACCATTTTCCGGCTCCCTTCTTGCCTCCAATATGACCTTTTTAATTTCCTCCATTTGGGTATCAATACGGGCATCTACGCTGCCGTATGCCGTTCGGATTACACAGCCTTTACTGGTCACTGAGTGATCAGGAATAATTTTTATTTCCGTTTCACCATTGACTACTGCAACAAGATGCAATCGCTGTGATAAAACAAAATCAAAATCATCCGGATGAACACAAACTGTAATAAATTCCTTCTCCTTGAAGCGCAGAATATGCTGTTTAATCAGTTCAATAAGTTTATCAGGCTTGCTTTCTAACTCTTGTTTTAGAATTTGAGTCGCAATAGCCGTACTTATTTCTAAAAGAAATGGTTCAGCTTCAGCGACAATGGCCTTTTTTTCACTGTAGGCTTGTTCCAATACCTGCTGCGCTAAAGCCGTTTTTTCTTGAAAATCCTCTTCGACAGCTGTAACGCCTTCCATTTTTCCTTGATCAAAACCTTCTTGATATCCTTGCTGCTTCATTTCCATCATCATTTGTTCAAGGTGGAACTGTTTTTCTTCCCACCATGAATTGATTTCTTCTTGGGCAGCTGCTTTCAAGGATTGCGCATAATTTTCTGCTTCCATAACAATCGTAGCCGCTTTTTCCTCAGCTTCTTGAAGCTGCTGTTGGACAAGTTGTACTTGTTCTGTTAGTTCATCATGATTAAAAACGGGCTGTTGATCACCCGTTTGTGTTTGATTCGGTATAAATGGCTGATTGACCACTTTTACATCGTTAAGGATGGAAAGGTGTGAAGCTTTAAATACCTTAGAATAGGATTTCATCGCTACCACCTCGAGCAATGACGACTTCACCTGAATCCTCTAAGCGGCGAATAACAGAGACAATCCGGCCTTGTGCTTCCTCAACATCTTTAACCCGTACAGGTCCAAGATATTGCATTTCTTCTTCGAACGTTTCGACCATCCTTGTAGACATGTTTTCGTAAATAACCTTTTTGACTTCCGGACTGGACGCTTTTAGGGCCAACATGAGGTCTTGGTTATCAACTTCTTGAATAACACGCTGAATAGCACGGCGATCCAGATTAATAATATCCTCAAAGACAAACATCCGTTTCTTGATTTCGTCTACCAGCTTCTCATCCCGCTGACCTAAATGTTCTAGGATGCTCTTCTCTGTTCCACGGTCTACCCCATTCAGGATGCTAACCACAGAGTCGATTCCGCCCACAACGGTGAAGTCCTGTCGAATGGTCGCAGAAAGTTTCTGCTCTAGGATGGATTCCACTTCTTTAATGACCTCTGGTGAAGTCTGTTCCAGTAAGGCAATCCTTCTGGCTACCTCAGATTGAAGCTCATCCGGTAAAGAAACTAAAATAGATGATGCTTGCTGCGGATCTAAATGGGCCAAGACGAGAGCAATAGTTTGTGGATGTTCATTTTGCAAAAAATGATAGATCTGCATAGGGTCCACTCTTCGTGCAAAATCAAACGGTTTCACTTGGAGCTGAACCGTCAATTTTTGAATAATTTCTGTTGCCCGATCTCTACCAAGAGCAGATTCCAATACTTCTTGTGCATAATTAATTCCCCCAGTGGTCAAATAATCCTGGGCGATACACATTTCATGGAATTCCTTTAAAATCTCTTCTCTTTCATGATGATCCACTCTATTAATACTTGCTATCGAGAGAGTAAGTTGTTCAATTTCCTCATCCGGCAAATGTTTGAAAATTTTTGCTGAAGCTTCTTTTCCCATTGATATTAATAAAATTGCTGCTTTTTTCCTTCCAGTCAATTTTTCAGTAGCCATAGGAATTACGCCTCCTCATCATGCAGCCACGTCCGAATAATTTTTGAAAAATCTTCCGGTCTCTGGTGCAGAACTTTTCTAAGCTGACTTTCAACACTCATGTCTTGTTCGTCAAAATCTTCAGGTTTAATAATTGGTGCAGTAAACATTTCCTCAACTTCTGGGTCTTCGTCTTGTTTTCTGCGTCTCGCCAACCACCAAATAAGCGTTCCCACTAACAGCATACCAGCAACAGCTGCACCGGCTATATAGAGCCAATTTGTAGATGTTGATGATTGAGCATCCGTATTCTTGGCAAAGACATGCGGGAATATAGTAATCCGCTGGTCCACTTCTTTTTGAGATAAATTTGGATGACCAAGGGCTGTCCTTACAGTATTAGAAACAATGTTACGAATATTTTGTTCAGTGGCTTTAGGCAATTTATTAGAATTCGCCCCGACTCCAACGTTAATGGTAATATCGTCAATTTCATAAGGACTTTTAACAATTTCATTATTAATGCGGTTCACTTCGTAATTTACTTTTTCCTGTGTTTGTTCATAATTACTGTTACCGCCTGACGTGTCGCTGCTATATTGTGGAACGTCTGTCTCACCGGTACCTACTACTCCACCAGAACTGCTTCCTGTTCCTGTAGATGTGACAGAGCTTTTATCAGAACTGATGACAATTCCATTATTGTTATCATCTGTAGGTTTCACCAAGTTTTCTTGGGTTTTCACTTTATCAAAATTCATTTTTACAAATGTATTAACATACACTTTCTCAGAACCAATAATCGTTCCAAGTAAACTTTGTAAGTTTTGTTGGATATCCCGTTGAATATCCTGTTGAATCTTGCGTTGTTCTTCGTATTTACTTAAGGACTGATCATCTTCACTGTCAACATCACTTTGCGCCAAAGTTTCACTATATTGGTTCATAATCGTAATATTTTCTAATGGAAGATTAGGAACACTATGAGAAACGAGCGTATATAAAGCCTTGATTTGCTGTGAATTTAATTTTGTCCCCGGTTCAATTTCAACCATCACTGAAGCGCTGGCCTCTTCTTTATTGTCATCACGAACAAAAACAGAGCTTTGAGGTAAGGTCAAAATAACCTCAGCGTTTTTAATTCCATCTACATTTTTGATGACATCAGCCACTTTATTCTGTAAAGCTTCTTTTTCAAGAATATCGTACTGTTTATCGGTCGCCCCAAAAGTAAGGTTTTGGCTAAAAATATCAAAATTAATTTTGTTGTCTTTCGGGTACCCGGCAGCAGCCAGACTTACTAATAAATCAGGAGCATTCTTCTTCGGAACGAGCAACATCGTACCCGTATCGTTCACCTGATAATCTGTAAAGCCCTCTTTATCCAGTTCAGCTTTGATATCCCCAACTTCCCGTTGACTTAATTGACCCGTATATAAAGGAATATATTGTGGGCGGGAAGCCACGAAAATAAAGATGGAAAGGGCAATGATAATTGTTAAAAAAGATCCAATAATGAACCACTTTTGTTTTTTTGATCGTGCATTCCAATATTCTTTGAAACGCTCAGTTGTTTTTTTGAGTTGATCTGTCCATGATCGATTCATTACTCACCCCGCCCAGCCTTCGTCATTCATTATATTTGCATTCTCATCATTTCTTGGTAAGCTTCAATGGCCTTATCCCTTACAGTAACTGTTAGTTCAAGCGCCACCTTCGCTTTTTGTGAAGCGATGGTTACATCATGTATATTATCGATTTGACCCGCAGCCGCTTTTACTGAAAGATCCGAAGCCTGCTTTACGGTGTTATCGACATTTTGCAAATATCCCTGAAGCACATTCGAAAACGAAGTGTTTGTTTTCGTTGTTTCCGGTTTTATAAACGGATTTTGATTGATTTTGATTAATGATGACCCATTAATTCCTGTAACTGCCATTTATCCCACTCCTAACGACCTATATCTAAGGCTTTCAGCATCATGGATTTTTCTGTATTAAACGAAGTAATGTTGGCTTCATAAGAACGAGATGCTGATAGCAAATCAACCATTTCTTTTGATAAATCAACATTAGGCATTGAAACATATCCATCAGCATTGGCATCTGGATTAGTAGGATCATACACAGTCTTGAAAGGCGTACGATCTTCAGCTATTTTTGTCACACGAACGCCTTGCAATTGCGTCTGATTTTGCTGCTGCAGCTTACCTTGTAAAACTTGGTTAAAGGATTTTTCTCTTGGTTCCATCACAACCATTTTACGGCGATATGGTTCCCATTGCCCATTCACTATTTTCCCTCTCGTGGTAGATGCATTGGCGATGTTAGAGGAAACAACATCCATCCTTAAACGTTGTGCTGTTAAGGCAGATGCACTAATATTCAAAGAATCAAACATCTACATTAACTCCTTCCTTTTATCGCAATTGATAAATTTTGAAACTCGCTATTGACTTGTTGTGTCAGTGTATAATACCAAAGCGAATTTTTACCCATCTCAGTCATCTCAGAGTCCACATCAACATTATTTCCATTGTTCTGCATAACACTGTTTGCGTCTTCGACAATTTTTGCGTTCGGTATGTTCGAAGCCTGGCCAATTACAAAATGTCGAGGATCAGTCCGATTCCCAACAAATTTTGATTGATTAGATAATTGCTGTTTCAAAATATCTTCAAACACCACTTTTTTTGCTTTGTAACCAGGAGTTTCAGCATTGGCAATATTATTTGAAATCGTTTGTTGTCGTAAACTCGATGCCGTTAATGCTGATTGCAGGAGGCCAATTGTATTCAAAAAGACTCTCCTCCTTTCACCTCAACTATAGTTTGATGTTATTCAAAAAGAATCAAAAAGAATGTTGACCCTTAAATAATATACTAAAAAATCCATTGCGAATCTATTAAAATTTTTTCATTATATTAAAAGTTTGTTAAAAAATCGTGTCACACCTTTAACCCAATTGTTATTTAAGCCAGTCGGATCATTGGTTGCACCTATTGGAGCATATTTTGCGCCAATTTCGGATATACTATTTAGACCTTTTCCTAAATAATTTTTACTTAAATTCCTTGCCATATCCATGATACTTTCTCCAATCGACCCATACGATTTTAACCCATTGGATCCCATCATCCCTGCGATATTATTTTTTACATGAGAAGCTCTCGAAGAGCCATTTCCAGATTCATGTTGTGCAATAGCTGCCAGGAGGGCTGGATTAAGATTATACTGTCTGCCTGCTTGGACAAACACTTCGCCCATACCAGATAATTTACCGCCTAAGACCTGATCTATTTTTTCTGATTGAATGTCCTGGTATTGCAATGGTTCATTAATGGATGGAGTGATATTTCCCATCAACATATTTGGAATTTGAGTAGATGGTGTTTGAGTGATACTTCCCATTAGCATATTTGAAATAGAATCAGTTTGTTTGCTAGTTGCATCCGTTTGTGTGTCCTTTTCAGATAGCAACTGGCTTAGAATATCGGAAAAGAGATTCTCAGGTTGTGAAATCGTTGTCAGTTGTGATCGTAATTTCTCCGTACGAGCTAACGTATTGATCAACATGGTTTTTGTAAACCAATCATCACCAATTAGCAATTTGATCTTCCTTTCCTTTAGTTATTAAAAAAATCTTACATATTTAATTCTACTAACCTGCTAACTTCTTGCAAAAATGGTTCAGGAATCATCGAAATGTGTTTCAATTGTCCATCCTCAATTTTTGCTTCTACAAGAACAATGGTATTAGGGTCCTTCATTGTTTTCAATGCCAGAATTTGTTTGTTCTGGAAGACCAGATTTTTCACCATAAAATAAGTGTTGGTAGCAGCGTCATCAACCCTAATTTTCATTGGCCTTTTATAAAATGGCTTGTCTTTTTTATACTCATTAAAATAGTAAAGGTTTGGTGGCTTGGATGCTTGTTTGCTCATTATGATCATGATTCCTCTTCTGAGAAAATAGATATACTAATTATTGCGAAGTTTACAAGTTTGTTACAGTGAATAAATATGTTTACATTTATATTAAAATACTATTAAAAAGTCGATATTTATATTTTATCGAAAAAAATGAATTAAACAAGTGACAATTCTACTGATTTTGTCGAAAAACACAAAAAAAGCACGAATATGCAAGGATTTACATACTCATGCTTTTTTACTGCCAACTTCACTATTTTTTGGAATCAATAAAAATTCCGTTTGTTTGTTTACTGTATGGCTGATATTTTAATGAAACTTGTTTCGTTTGTTTCATTTGTTTTAATTCAATGGCCGTTTTATTTAGATTTTGTTTTAGTTCATTGTTTAATTCTTCATCGAGCTGCTGAGCTTCTTTTAGCAACTCCTTTTCCTGCTCGTCATATGAGTGTTCTGGATGATCCGCTTTATGCTCATCAACAAGGCTCATAAGTTTAGCACGCTGATCTAATAAACTCAAATATTCTTCGTACTCTTCTTCATGAAGAGCCTGTTTCATGTCCAAGGTTACTTCAAAAATGGATTTCAATAAGTTTTTCATACACCATCAACCTTAGTTTGTTGCCTTATTTGATTTCATTGCTACTGACCAAGCTTCCATTAATTCCACGGCATAGCCTTCAACTTCTTCCAATATCTCTGTACTTTTTTTTAGATTGGCTTCCATAAGGCGTCGTTTCATATAATCATACATCGAAGCCAATTGCTTGGATACTTCAAATTCCTGTTTTAAGGTAATCATGAGTTCGCTAACGATATCTTGTGCACGTAAATTATAATGATGACTGTCTTCAAAATTGTTGTTTTCAATCGCTATTTTGGAAAGACGAATGAATTTCACTATACCTTGATATAGCATATATGTTAAGTCTTCAGGTTTTGATGTATTGACTGCCTGTTTTTGATACGTTTGATATGGATTATTTAACATTTAGATTTCTCCTCTCTCGTTCAAGTTCTCTATGTTGATTATCGGATTATTTGCAGAAGAGTTAAGAGGAATTCGCAAAAATATCGTTGTATTTTAGCTGCCAACTTGAAGAACAATTCCAAAATTATCAATAATATAGTTTAATCTTTGATTGTATGATTTTAAATTTTGTATTTTGGCCGCGTCGCCTAATTTATTGAAGGCGGTTATTTCTTTAGCTAATTTAGCCACTTCCATCTGAAGGTCATCATTTCTCTTTTTTTCCATTAATAATTGTTTTTCTTTGTCCATAAGCTTATTTTTTAGATTAACCATTTCCATTTGGCTCTCAGACTTAATGGCTTCGACCTGTTCTATCACTTGTTGGTTTTGTAAAGCCATATTTGTTAATTGGTATAGACTGCCAAGCAAGTTGTTTAATTGGATTCCAGGAAGCTGTTGAACATTTGTAATCAACCCAGACAAAATATCCAATAAATCTTCGGGTTGTGTTTGATTGTTTATTACTTGTGATGGCTCGGGTATTTCCCTTATAACTTCTGTGGAAACAACAGGAATTTCAGGTCTTTGAATGGTCGTAAAATGATATTGATTTCCACTTTTAGGTTCTTGTTTTTCTTGTGCTTTTACGAGTGAATAATACTTGTAGTTAACAGACTGATATCCCCTATTTAATAATTGCCCAATTTCATCAAGAATTTCGGTAATGTTCAGGCAACCTTCTGCCTGCCGGTCAAGAATATATTGAAACATAAAATCAATTTCGCTTTTGGACCATTTCCGGTTTATTTTTTTGCCTTCTTCTAACGTCGATTTCGAACCTTTTTGATAAAACATAAATAAATGATTGAAATAATACACTAATGTACCTGGAGATAGTTCATTCTTTTTCTCCAAATTTTGAATGAATTCATCCGTAACTTGTTTATTAGATTTGTTGGTAAGTGCTTCTTTCATCTCAAAAAGTGCAGCTTTTAAACTCATGCGAATACCTCCTAATTTGAATCCGAGAATGAAGATTTTATGTATGAAATAATTCTGTTATGGATTTAATGTTTATGTTTTTGATTACTCTCTTCAAATGATTCGCATTACCTTTACTGTTTTTGACTGTCTTTCTTAAAATTAATTATACTTATAATGTAAGTATATGTAAATTAATTTGCACTATTTTCAAATAATAGTAAAAAAACCTCTTTATCAAGAGGTTTTTTGTTAAAAATGATTTAATTACGTGCTTTTAATCGGTTTTGTCTTTGCTTTTCAAAGCAATATTGAATAATTTTGGATTGATCCCGTTTATCCATCTGTTTAAATTCAATCGCTACATTTTTTCGATCTTGATTTTCAACCCAATAAATTCTCTTAATTTCCCCTACAAAATCGATGGATTCCGATTCTTTGTTTTGCAAACCTGGAAGCAAAATGGTCCCGGATATTTCTTCCCCTTCATGCAGATCTAATTCAACCATACAGGACATTAGCACACCACCAGCACTTAAATTGACAGTCATTAACGTAGTTTTATCTACCTTTAAAGGAAGATTCGCTGGTACACGGAAATTTTCACGAAGCTGAATCTTTACGATTTCATCCTCTTCTGGCTTTGAAATTCGAAACAAAGGCATATTGTCCTGCTTTCGTCCAATGATTTCGGTTTCGAATTTATATTTCACATCATTTTCCACGAAGGTAATTTCTAATTTTTCTTGTGCAAGGACAAGATCAATAACACTGTTGTCTACTGGTACTCCGATTAGAATTTCGTTATCACTGACTTCGGCCACTACTGATTTATAAGTTTGATCTTTACTTTTAAAATCGATGATAATCTTTTGATTCACCTTGGGATACAATTTTGCGACACCTGCCATGATTTTTATTATTTTATATAAACAAAATAAAGAACACCACAGAAGTGAAAGTTCGTGGTGTTCTCAAAACAAACATTATCGTAAAAAGTCAACTAGGCTTGTCTGAATAATGCGAGAACCCACGGATAATGCGGCTTGATGTACATTCTCTTGCGCTTTCAAATCAATAATTAGTTTGGAAACATCTACATCTTCCTCGCTTGATAACATGCTGGTAGTCGAAATTTCCAATCCGTCCAGTCGAGAGGTACTTAATTCCATTCGATTCATTCTCGCTCCTAATTCAGAGCGTTGAGTGATTACATTATCGATTTGGGTATCCAATTTCTCTAAAAAATCTGAGGGGCTTGATGATTTAAAATTATCTACTAGATCAGTTAAAACCTGAAAAATTCCGCCTGAACCATCCTCATTATATTTAAATATATTGGTTCCCGAAATGTTGATTTGAACGTTGTTATTCTGTCCTACCTGCATTTCCAATTTTTCGTTATTGTTGTTTTGAAATCCTTCAACACCACTGGTATCTTTCCGATAGGGTGGATTTTTAACATCGGTTCCAGCAAATATATATTTACCTGCAATCTGTGTATTGGCGATTTCTCCAAGATGCTCTTTCATTTGATGGATTTCATCTGCGATGGCATTTCGGTCTGTACCACTGTTTGTTCCATTCTGACCTTGGACTGTCAGCTCCCTAACCCGTTGAAGCACAGAATTTACTTCATTCAAAGCTTCATCCGTACTAGTCATCCATGATGTACCATCATCAGCATTTCTCTTAAATTGTCCAATTTCATTCAATGACGAACGATAAACCATGCCTCGTACGGCGGTAACTGGATCATCAGATGGCTTGTTGATTTTCTTGCCGGAAGACATTTGGTTTTGATATTTCTCCATTACAGAGTTACTCCGGTTTAAATTAAATAACATATTTGAATTCAACATACTTTGTGTAACTCGAGTACCCATATGCTACCTCCTATTACAGCCCAACTCGGCCCATGCCGTTAATGACTTTATCAAGACATTCATCCATGACCGATACCATCCGGGCTGCGGCATTGTAAGCTTGTTGGAACATGATCATGTTAGAAGTTTCCTCATCAAGTGATACACCAGAGACCGATTGTCGGCGATTATCTACTTGTTTCATGATGACATCTGAATTGCCCACCATTCGTCCTGCTTCTTGCGAGTCTATGCCAAGTTGGGCAATAATATTTTGAAAATAATCGTTTATCGTGGTTGTTGTTCCATTTAAATCAATTGTATTCTTGGAGCGGATATCAGCAATAGCCTGAGCATTTTTCCCGTTTCCGCTAGATGATGTGGTAGTGCCATCAGCATTTGTTACCTCAATGGAGGCAGCTGCTATTAAGTCCAATGATTTCATAATGTCAGAGTTAACAGAAATTGTATCTGCTGTTGTTCCTGTGAAAAACGGAACAACTGGCGTTTTATCACCTTTTATATTATTTAAATTTAATCCTTCAGCATGTTGGTTATTGATCGCTGTTGCAAATTCATTCACCATTTCATTTAATTTGCTTTGAATATCGGGAATGATACCACCTTTAGTAGTCCCATATGATTCAATTCGACCCATTAACTCTCCCGATTCTAATGTAACCGTCTTCTCATTTTGATCTGGATCGACCAATTTAATATTTTGGGGATCGATCAGATTAGTGGCAGAATCAAATCCGATGGTAAGTTTACTAGCTTTATTACCTGAAACTAATACCCCATCGCCGATAGAAACCGTCACCATGCCGTTTTTATCAGGCACAGTATTGACATTTACTATTTTTGATAATTGATCCAATAAAAGATCACGTTGGTCATATAAATCATTTGGCTGATAATTGTTTGGCACTAACCGTGAGATTTGGTCATTTAGGCTCGCGATCTGGCTTGCCAAAGAATTTACTTCATTCGTTTTTGTATTAATAACTGTGTTAAGATCTGTCTTCATTTGGGTCAATGAATTGGAAAAATAATTAAAGGTGTCTGCCACTGCAACCCCACTTTGTCTTACTACAGCACGTGCCGCAGCACTATCAGGGTTCTTCGCTAATTCCTGCCAACTATTCCAAAATTGATCCATTACATGTGATAATCCGGTTTCTGATGGTTCGTTTAACAACTCTTCCACTTTTGATAACGTGTCACCTTTTGCTTCCCAGTAGCCTAAATTCTTGTTCTCACCACGATATTGAACATCCAGATAATCTTCTCTTAAACGTACGATTTTATTAACCTCGACACCTGTCCCCAATTGTGCAGGGGAAGTAGTGGTATTCATGCTCGGAACGGGAATCGCTTTGGTTGCCTGCAACTCAGCCCTCTGCCTGGTATATCCTTTCGTATTTGAATTGGAAATGTTATGTCCAGTTGTAGAAAGTGCAGTCTGTTGGGCATATAAAGCTCTTTTTCCGATTTCTAAACCATGAAACGTTGAAGTCAACTAATTCCCCTCCCAATCAATATGTGTCTATATTTTTGCATCTAGCAAATTAGAATAACGATTTTTACTTTTTGGTCCATATCCAATGGATGGTTCTTTCCTTACATGCATCCCGATCATAAACTGTGTATAGGAGAGAGAGGTCTGAATTAATTGTTGATTACTCTCGTTTAACTGCGAGATTTCACGAATTAAGCTGCGAAGTTGTTTCGCTAGCCCTGATAAATTAGTTCCGTATTCCACATCTCCCTGGACCTTCAACAATTCCTCTATAGTAGAGTCCTTTTCAGGGAGTCCCTTCCCTACCAAATACACTTTTACCAGAGCTTTTCTTTGCTCTTCAAGTTTTTGAATTTCTTCCGTACAAGAGCTCTCACGATAAATTATATTTTGAAGCTGGTTGATGTCCCCTTCCACGAGTACACTTCTTTTCTCTTTTGCTAAATCAAGCAACTGAGAGTGAACACCCACCATAGCTTCAAGTGTTTGGATAATCAATTTTATGGGATCCATTTTTTTATCACTCACTCAGAAGTTTTCCAATAATCCAGCATTTTTTCAGCAATCTTGTTGCTGTCTACCTGATAAGTTCCGTCAGCAATTTGCTGTTTAATATCTTGAATTCGTTGTTGTCGTGATGTTTGTTCAGACTTCATCGCTTGAGAAATCTCCATTCCTTTTGAAGAGATCGTTACATTCGTTGAAGTAGTTGATTTTTTATTTATATTAGTTATATTTGAACGGTTCTGTTGATTTTGGTAGGAATAAAAACCGTATCTCGTGTCATTTATTCTCATTTGACAGTCCCCTCCTATTCCTGATATTACTATTATCGGCAAGTCTAAAATAAAGTTTAGTCCAATATGTCATTTCGGCTTTATTTATTTACTATCCTTTTCATTCCTTAAACATTTTACCAAAATAATAAACATTTTTCACGTAAATATAGAAAAAAGAGGAGTATGGTGAAATTTACTCCTCTTTTTCCTATTTAAAGTTTGAACTTGTTCAATTCTTGATCCAGCAGCTCAGATAATTCCTTTAAACCGGCAGCGTGCTGGGTAAAAGAGCTCATCGTTGCAGAAATTTGCTCAGCAGAGGCTGAAACTTCTTCCGTTGCTGCCGCTGTTTCTTCTGAAACAGCCGTAATACTCTCGATTTCCTGGCTCACTGTTTCTTTGTTCGTTTGACTGTCCGTTACTGATACTTCAACATCCTGAACCTTTTGCGCAAGTTCGCGAATCGAAGTCAAAATCTCTTGAAAAATCGCTTTTGTTTCGTCGACAGCCACATCCTGTTCGGTAACAGCTTGATTGGTTCGTTGCATGGCCGTAACGGCTTGTTTCACGACTGTTTTAATACTATCAACAATTTTCTTGATCTCATCAGCTGATGCTTTTGATTGTTCCGCTAACTTTCTTACTTCATTAGCGACAACCGCAAAGCCTCTGCCATGTTCCCCTGCTCTCGCTGATTCGATTGAAGCGTTAAGTGAAAGTAAATTAGTCTGTTCGGTAATCTTAGTAATGGCTTCGATAATCGTATTAATTTCTTCCATTCTTCCATCCACTTGGTTAATAATCGAAGCTACCTCATTCGTGGAAGATTTTGTTTCAGCTGCCTTATCGGTAAGAAGTTCTACCTGGTTTAGACCCTTGTTGCTTAATTCCATTGAATAATTAGAAACATGATTCATATTGCCAGTTGCAACGGATATTTCATCCAATTGCAGTGATAAATCTTTCATCTGATCGTGCCCAACTTGGACATTTTTTGCCTGAAGACTAGAACCTTGTGCAATTTGCTCAATCGCAATGGCCACTTCTGAAATGGCAGCACTTGTTTCCTTGGTCATGCCGGATAATTGTGAAGATGTCTCCAATACCCGTTTTGAAGTGTCACCAACTTTTTGCAAGGAAGATGATAATTGCTCCATGGTGTCATTAAAGCTGTTTTCAAGGTCTTTAAACTCATCATTGGAGGCCACAGCAACCCTTGCAGAAAAATCTCCTTTTGCAGCTGTATCCAATGCATCTCGAACGATCCTAATATTCTTAGCCATTTTACTGCCAAAGAAGAAGGCAAAGGATGCTGTTAACAACCCAAAGATGGCGGTTAAGAGCCAACCGATATTTCTGATTTTATTGGCACTCTCAATGATCTCTGATTCTTCAAGTGCTGAAACAAATTTCCATCCTGTCTTATCATTGGTTGTATAGGAGGAAAAATTATCTACACCATTCATTTGATACTGACTCTGACCTTCTTTATGAGACTCCAAATCTTTCCATAAAGATAGTTTGGTCACATAATCAGAGCCGATTTTATTAATGTTTGGATGGGCAATAATTTTACCATCCTCACCAACTATGATCATATAGCCGTGCTTTCCAACCTTAATACTGCTGATGGATTTCGAAAAATTATCAATGTTCAAATCCACAGCAGCAACCCCTACCGCCTGGCCATTTTTATCTAAGACGGTCTGTGAAATGGTTAAGACCAATTTTTTGGTTAAAGCATCCACATAGGGTTCACTATAAAACGGCTTACCATTATTTTTTATTGCTCCTGTGTACCAATCTCTTACGGTTGGATCATAGCCTTCTGGCAATTGTTGCTTTGGTGCAATAATCATGTCCTTTTTCGATGAGGCAAAATAAACACTTTGATAATCATGATTGGTTTTTAGCGTACCTTCCAATAGGAAAGATCCATAGGTTGCATTCATCGGGTTTTGATAGAACTCCGTGAAGTTGATGTTGTTGGCAACCAATTGTAACTGACTGTTCACTCCATCAATTTTATAATCCAATCCAACACTTGATTGCTTGGTTACTTGCAAAGCAGAATTCGTAACCTCTGTGTGGAGCACCTTTTGTGTATACATATTAGAGATCAGCGCAATTGAAATAGTTGGAATAATAGATACAGCCGTCATTCCCGTTATTAACTTAAACTTACCACTTTTTAAAATTGAGTTGGTTTTTCCTTGTCTATTTTGTTTCATGGTATACCTCCTAGTTGTATGTTCTTGTTGTTAATAATATTTAAAGGGGGGTTAATTCAATTTAAATTTCTTTAACTCCTCTTCAAGCCGTTCGGATAATTCTTTTAATCCTGCTGCATGTTGGGTAAAGGAAATCATGGTAGCTGATATTTGTTCGGCAGAGGCAGAAACTTCTTCCGTTGCGGCAGCGGTCTGTTCTGAAACAGCCGTTATACTATCGATTTCGTGACTAACGGTATCCTTATTGGTTTGACTTTCTTTTACTGAAACTTCAACATTCACAACCTTTTGAGTCAAATCCTGAACGGAGGTTAGAATGTCGTGAAAGATGGCTTTTGTTTCTATTACTGCCTGGTCTTGTTCATTTACGGCGAGATTCGTACGATCCATCGCTTCAACTGCTTGTTTGACAACCCCTTTAATGCTATCGACAATTCGCTTAATTTCATCGGCGGACGCTTTAGATTGTTCTGCCAATTTTCTTACTTCATTCGCTACCACTGCAAAACCTCTGCCGTGTTCACCAGCCCTTGCCGATTCAATCGAGGCATTGAGTGAAAGTAAGTTGGTTTGTTCGGTAATTTTCGTAATCGCATCAATGATGGTATTGATCTCCTCCATTCTCACATCAACATCTTTAATAATCGAAGCCACTTCAAGGGTAGAAGATTTTGTTTCCGCTGCTTTATCAGTTAAAAGAACAACTCGCTCCAATCCCTTATTACTTAATTCCATTGAATGCTGGGATACATGGTTCATGTTGGCAGTTGCGGAAGAGATATCATCTAATTTTTCCGATAGACCTTTCATTTGATCGTAGCCAACCTGGACGTTTTTCGCTTGTAATCCGGCACCCTGAGCAATTTGTTCAATGGAAATCGCCACTTCTGAAATGGCAGCACTTGTTTCTTTAGTCATTCCGGATAATTGAGCGGATGTTGATAATACCTGTTTCGAGGTATCATCCACTTTTTGAAGTGAGTTAGATAATTGCTCCATCGTGTGATTGAAGCTTTCTTCCAATTCTTTAAATTCGTCTTGCGTTTTTACAGATACCCTTGCGGAAAAATCCCCTTTGGACGCTGTTTGCAAGGCATTTTTAACAGCAAGAATATTTCTCAAAACGCCTCTTGAGATGAAATACGCGCAAAGTGCGGACAATACCCCAAATATAGCTGTTAACAGCCAACCAATATTTCGAACTTGATCAGAGCTTTTGGTAATTTCCGCATTGTCCATTTGGGAAACGAACTTCCAATGGGTTGAGTTATTTGTAGTAAAGGCGGAAAAAGTTTCGGTTCCATTCAATTTATAGTTGCTGTAGCCTTCATTTTCTTTTTGGATATGATTCCAAACAGATAGTTTACTTGCATCAGCACCTATTTTCTTGGCATTTGGATGGAATATATACTTCCCGTCCCCACCAATAATGGTCATGAAACCTTTATCCCCGATCACAATATTTTTCATAGAATTTGAAAAATTGCCCATATCAAGGTCGATCCCCACAACCCCGACCAATTGTCCATTTTGATCCTTAACAGCCTTGGAAAGGGTTAACACTAATTGCCCAGTCCCCTCATCTTTGTATGGTTCACTAAAAAATACCTGGCCGTCTTTCTTGACAGCACCAAGGTACCAATCACGTGAAGTAGGGTCGTAGCCTTCGGGAAGTTCCGTATTCGGTGCACTTAACATTTCCTTTTTTATATTCGCGAAATAGACAAAAGCATATTCTTTATTTGTTTTTAGCGTCTCTTGCAATAAATCGTTTGCATATTTTGGCGCTTCTGGGATTTTGTAATAATCCGTAAAGTCAATGTTGTTTGACAATAAATCAAGCTGACTGATTACCCCTTGAATCTTAAATTCAAGACTTTTACTAGCCTCTTTTGTTAATTGTAAAGTAGATTTTGATACTTGATTGGACATGACATCCTGAGTATAGATATTTGATATGATCGCAATCGATATCGTTGGAACAATTGCCACTGCCGTCATTCCTGCAATCAATTTCGTTTTTGTACTCTTAAATTTATATTTTGATGTAGTTCTTTGATCCTTTTCCATCTTAATGCCTCCTTTTTAAGCATTTTTTGATAGGTATGTATGATGATATTATTATTATTATCGGAATAATATTTAAATAGTTTAATTGATTTGAATAAACAAAAATAAACCAGTACCTGTTAAATACTGGTTCTATTGGGTTACCTCGTGTTATCGATGTTTCCCCCAACAAAATCAATCTCCAATCCTTGCTTCTGCCGCAGATAGATTTCGGTTTTACCGGGAGTATAATTATGGATGGGCTTATTTTGTATAGAATTTATTTCAGCTCCGCCCGGTTTCCAGGAAATATGTACCTCTGCAGGTGTGAATTGAATTTTTACTGATCCTGGACTAGGTATAAAAGTAATATTGAAATCAGCAGGCTGTGGATTTGCCTTTTCAGCTGCCTGAGCCACAATAGCATCCGTTTTATTCTGAATAGCAGCCATTTGGTCCCCTTTTTCGGCTATTTCGGCAATGGCCTGTAGACCATCCTGCTTGGCATTATCAATAAACTCTGCCTTTAGAACAGTAAGTGATTTAAACCCGAGTTGCTCCCATGCTTCCTCTTGATCAACAACTAGCTTCGACGGTGTTCGCTCTATATTCATTTCTGATGGTATTTGTTTAATGGAAAGATCCGCAGGAACCTGTTTAATTTCTTGGACAGGTTGTATCGTCCTCATTCCAATCTGTGCATAGGTTTGATGCAATCGAATTTGAAGTAAATGCATGAAATCACCGCCTTTAGAGCTTAGCTATTCTTGTTATGCCTTTTTATCTACTAATAAGCCAAGATAATCCTCCATCGCCGCATACATATCCAGCAATTTTTTCGGAGGTATTTCTTTTACGACTTCGTTGGTTTGGTCATCCACAATAGCCACATAATATTTTTGTAATTCTTCGTGATATTGAAATTTCAAATGTGTCGTAGATGCTTTCAAGAAATCATTTAAACTGTTAATGACTTTTTCAGTTTTTTCTTTGGTTAATTGTTGGTTTTGTTTAGACTGATCTTGCGGCTGATCTAGTGAAACTTCTTTTGTTTTTTCCGTTTGCTCTACGGGATCTACTTGTTTTACCTGAAAATCTGTGGCTTGGGTATTTAAATTGGATAATTTGTCGATCATTTTTCCTCTCACCCTTTTTTCATACTTTCTTTTTATTTTATCGGTATTAGGGAGGAATTGTTTAGTTAATGGAGGGGATTGATGGAAAATTTATTAATAATAAGTATTTTTAGTTAAAGAGTATATGCGATAACATAGTTAATGAAATAAAGTATAGTAAAAGTAAAAGGGGCTTTGTCTGAACAAAGCCCCTACTAATATCATAATTAACGAAGAAGTTGAAGAACTCCTTGTGGTTGTTGGTTAGCTTGAGCCAACATTGCTTGTGCAGCTTGTGCAAGAATTGAATTCTTAGTTTGGTTCATCATTTCTTTCGCCATATCTACGTCACGGATACGAGATTCCGCAGCAGTTAGGTTTTCAGAAGATGTGCTCAAGTTGTTGATTGTATGTTCTAGACGGTTTTGAACAGCACCTAGTTTTGAACGTTCTGAGGAAACACTCTTAATAGCTGAATCCAAAGATGTTAAAGAATTAGCTGCTCCAGCTTGTGTAGAAACATCAACACCTGAAATTCCTAGTGCAGAAGAGCGCATATCATTAATTCCAAAAGTAATGGTTTGACCTTTATTTGCACCAATTTGGAATGTCATTCCACCATTACCAGATGCTTGAGTTTGAGCATCACTTAAACCTAAATCTTTAATTGTTGTTTCTCCAGTTAAATCTTTAAGAGAAATTTCTCCAGAATCGCTTTTAATTACAAAACGTCCGTCATCTGAAACGGATACAGTAACATTCTGAATAAATCCATCTTGTCCAGCTGTCTTTCCAGTAGAAGTGTTGTATGTTGAGATAGCATCATTGATTGAAGAAGCAAGGGTAGTAGCTACAGTAGACATAGCGTCACCATTATTACCAGTCATAGGAGTTGTTGAACCACCTACTCCGATTAACTTATCACCAATATACACATCAAATTTACCAGTTCCTGCAAGGTCTGTTCCATTATATGTGCTAGTTCCTACGTTAGCAGCAGCAGATTTATTACCAGCTGTATTAGACAGGAATGTTGCTCCAATAGAAGTTGCAGCTGCGTTATTTGATAATGTTACTTCTGATTTTGTTCCTGTAGTACTACTTGTTAATACAAGTTTATCAGTACCATCTGTGTAGCTTGTTACATGTCCTACGTTTTTACCAGATGCATCGATTGCAGTATTGATTGCATTTGTTAAAATGTCTCCAACCTCTTTGACTGTTGTAGAACTAGCTGTTGATAGGTTAGACTTCAATAAATCTTTTTGGTCTTGTGATAATAAATTATCCCAGTTTACATCAATTTTTTGTCCATCAACAGTAATTGTATCTGTTCCGAATGTTGCTGCAGAATGATCAGCTTTAATAGAAGTTGCTGATGTCATCTGTCCAGCAGTTAATTTTGCAACTGTACTACCAATTGTAGAATTTGAAGTTGAAGCTACTCCATCCGCTCCTCTTAAATTACCATTCAATAATTTTTGAGTATTAAATTCAGTTGTATTACCGATACGGTCGATTTCTGATTTCAATTGAGATACTTCATCTTGAATCGATTTACGGTCATCAGCAGTGTTTGTTCCGTTTGCTGATTGGTCAGCAAGTTCACGCACACGTTGAAGGATTGAATGTGTTTCGTTTAAAGCACCTTCAGCTGTTTGAATCATAGAAATACCATCTTGAGCATTTGCAGATGCTTGGTCTAAACCACGAATTTGTGCACGCATTTTTTCAGAGATTGCAAGACCTGCAGCGTCATCTCCTGCACGGTTAATACGAAGACCTGAAGATAATTTTTCCATTGATTTGCTTTGTGCATTTGATGCACTGTTCAATTGACGGTAAGTGTTAAGTGCCGCAATGTTGTGATTGATTTGCATGGTGATTTTTCCTCCCTTAAATTATAAAAAGTTTATTTTTTTGAATTATCTATAATAAACCCTATGGGTCTACTATTAAATTAAGGAACTTACTGAGCAAGAGTGAATTAACTTGAAATCAATTCATATTACAGTTTGATTTTCCGTTAGTCTTCTCTCGTATAACAATTCTTCCCGATAAACACTGATTTCTTTTGGCGCGTCGATTGCAAATCGAACTAAACCTGAGTCAGTTTGAAGAATTGTTACTTTTATCATTTCTCCGATTAAAAGAGTGTCGCCTATGATTCTTGCTCTTTTTTTTAACTTATCTCGAGTATCTTGATTTGGTATTACCCGAGAAATTTGAATGTCTTCTGGCGCTTCAATGGCGAGTTTAAGCTTTGAACCTAATTGTAGTGCGGTAACCTTAATATTGTCACCAATAATCACAGCTTGTCCAATCTCTCTGCCCACGATGAGCACCTTAACAGCCTCCAAACTCTTTTTTTCCTTACATTCTTATTATCGGATGATTTCAAGAATGGTTTAGAAGAATTTTAATTTTTTCTTAATTGTGTCATCCAAGGAATTCCTTGTTTTTTAAATTATCGGTTGTTAAACTATTTAGTTTAGTTCTTACCGATAATTTTTTATTCTTCGTTGAAGGACACATTGTAGTATTTCTTTTGGAAACTATTTAATTTTAGAAATACCATCTATCAATATTTATCGAACATCTTTATAAAATGTTTAGTCCTTTTTGAATTATTTTCATAAAAAAAAACACTGTTGAATTATGTAAATCAAAATTCAACAGTGCCATATTGTCTTATTAACTAAACTGTTGTGAAAGCCAGCTGCTTTGTGAGTTCATTTTCTGTATTGCCTTTTCCATTTCTCCATATTGTTTATATAATCTGTTTTCATAGGCACTAATTTTATCCTGTTCTTTATCAATGTTAGTGTCTAATGATTGGATTTGTTTATATAAATAACTTTTCGTATCACCCGTTGAATATAATGAGCCAGATAAATCACTAATCTGACTAATCGTCACATTTACCCGATCATATATCCTCCAAGCAAAGCCGCTATTTTTGTGCATATCGGTATCAGTTACTGTGGTAGAAGTACTATTGATTCCAGTGCCCTTATTTGTAAATAATTTTTTCACATCTTCAAGATTAGTTTTAAGGAACCCTTTAAGTTTATCTTCATCAATTACTAATTTACCATTATCCTTATAGTTGGTAGAGAGATTTATCCCGATATCTTTCAATGATGTAAAACCTGCAGAACCGCTATCAACACTGTTAGACAAACTATTGCGCATTTGTGTTAGGAACGTACTAAGAGTCGAATCGTTCTGAAATAAACCACTTTTGGCTTTATCCTCCCAAAGTTTGATATCAGCATCTTTCATATCTTTCTTTTGATCATCTAAAAGTGGCGGATAATCCCGGTATTTTTTTTCTGTTAATTTCCCATTTAAGTCAGCAATAAGTTCATTGTATTTATCTACAAAAGACTTAATACTATCAAAAATCCCTTGAGTATCACTAGCAACCTGTACAGAAATGTTGCTATTTGGTGCAACATTCCCTTTTAAATTAAAAGTAACCCCTTGAAAGGTAAAGGTGTTAGAGGATAAAGAAATGGTAGTATCATTTATGACAACTTTACCCGGTTCAGCATTTTTACTTGTCGCAATTGAATTCGCGATCTTTAATGAGTTGGTATTATCAATATCAGAAGTAGATAAATTAATAGCAGTTGTGTTATCTGTAGCAGTAAGTACTAATGACCCTGAAACATTGGTTGCTTTTATTTTAGTATTTGAAGTATGATTGTTTATTGCCAAAATCACATCATCTAAAGACATATTTGCTGTAAGATCAATATTCTCAACTGATGTATCTGCGTTGGTAAATGATAATGTCATGTCTTCATTTAGAGCTGCACCACCACTGTTAAAACTAACCATTGCCGGTTTTGCGGAGGTAGCCAATTGAACTTCTGATATGACAAAATCGGTTTGAGTACTTGTTCCGCCACTTGAAACTTCAACACGTGAATCACCTGATGTCACTGTCTGTTTATTAAATGTTGATTGCAACCGCAAAGATTCCATCGATTTCCGAAATTCATCAATCTTTTTATTCACATCACGATAAGCATCCTGTTTCCAAGTTGCTAAAGTTTTAGACTGTTGCATTTTGAATAATCGGGCACTCTTTACTTTAACCAAATTTGAGACTATTTCATCTGTATTCATCCCCGAAGCAAGACCAGTTACTCTTAAAGTATTGCTGGTATTGGTATTGGTATTGGTACTAACCATTTATATCACTCCTACATAAACATATAAATTAGCATTTATTTAACATTATCGGCTCAAAAAAAAATAAGTTAAGAGAATTTTTCCAGTTTCGTAATAGAAAAAAAGAGACGAAGTGCTCGCCTCAAAATTGTTATTTTAAAATGCCGTTCGCAATGCCCACCATTTGATCTGCATAAGAAATCGCCCGTGTGTTCATCTGGAAACTGCGTTGTGCAGTCATTAAATCTGTCATTTCTTGTGTTAAATCCACATTAGAACCCTCTAAATAGCCAGATGCAATCTGAGCCTCGCCTGGTGCCATTACTCTTACATAGCTGGCCGGATTCGCTCCTGCAGGCAACACACTAGTATCAATCACAAATTCATTATCGCCAACACTTTGTAAAACATGAGGATTTTGAATATCAGCGATACCAACCTGTTGTGGTGATATAAACTGTGCGCCATTGCCTGATTTATCGCGCAATTGCATTTGTCCCTTATCATCAAAACTTACTTCATAGTTCCCATTAAGCTCAATAGGGGATCCAGTTTGATCAAGTAAATAACCGCCGTTCGCATTGACCAAATGATAGTTTCCTGGACTTGTTGGGTCCGGGCTTAAATGAAAGCTTCCATCTCTTGTGTATTTCACTTCATTAGAACCGGGATATCCAATTTGAAAAAAACCTTTGCCTTGAATCATAAAATCGAACGGGTTATCTGTTTGGACTGCTTGACCTTGTGCTGTATCAAGTTGAGTAAGGCCTACTCGGACTCCGTAACTCAGACGAACTCCATTTGGGGTCATTCGGCCCACCTCTTGACTAGTCCGCCCTTGATTATTGATTTGTGAAGCGAGAACTTCAGAAAAACTCATGTCTTTGCGTTTAAAACCGTTGGTATTGACATTAGCTACGTTATTGGCGGCGGTATCAATTTTTTGCTGATATGCTTGTAAGGCACCTGACGAAATATATAGTGAAGTGTTCAAGTATCATATCTCCTGTTCTCTACGGTTTATCCGTTGATTTTTCCTACTGAAAACAGTTGCTGTAAAGATGTATCATAGACTCCGATTACTTTTTGATTGGCCTCATAGCCACGGACTGTTGTCATCATGTCCGTAATCGTTTGACCAGCATCAACATTTGACTGTTCCATAAAACCCTGCTGCAGCGAAAAACCGGGATTAGTCACACCAGTTTGAACATATTGCAGCGGAGTGTCAGATTGATATACGTTTCCGCCGATTCGTTTTAAATCATTTGGATTTTGCGCCATTGCTACACCAATTTGCCCTACTACTTTCGTTTTCGCAGGGTCATTCCCAAATAAAGTAACTTGTCCGTCATTGCTAATAGATAGATCTTCTTTATTAAAGCTATCAGTTATTTGAATTGGTTGATTGTTGGAACCAAGAATTTTGTACCCTTCAGAAGTTACCAAATTTCCATTTGCATCCAAGTCCCATTTCCCATTTCTGGTATACCCAATAGAACCATTAGCCAACTGTACGGTAAAAAATGCAGATGATTTTACTAGCTTGCCATTGACATTCTGTAATGGAAGACCAGAATCCTCAATAGCCACATCCAGTGGTTGGCTGGTTTGCACGAGAGTTCCTTGTGTGAAGTTAGGAATTCGCTCTTGTGTATAAACCCCATTAGCCAGTTCGCCGATTTGAGCTTTTTGACCAGGAACCTTCCCTACATTGCCATTTTGGAAGTCGTTGATCCGTTGCAGTAGTAGTTTGGGAAAGGCTCGTTGTACTGCATCATCTTTTTTATAACCTGGTGTTTGAACATTGGCTAAATTATCTGCCAGCGTCTCTTGTTTTCGTTCCAGGGAAAACATCCCGGAAGCAGCAGAATACAATCCTCGAATCATGTGTATACTCCTCTCCTAGGCATCATCTTGATTTGCCAGCTGCAAAATCAATGATACCTCTCCGACACCTTTTTCTAGTTTTTTTGCAATTTCATCAATGGTCATACCCTGCTGGTGCAATGCAAAAATATCTTTATAGCGGTCATTCAAAAATAAGGAAGGTTCCTTTTTCACCGGTTCGACTGGTTTCGGAGCAGCATAAGTCACCTGTTTCTCGACCCTTAACTCCTCCATTTTCTTTAATAGGATTTTCTGCTGTTTGCTGAGTTCAATCTTCAGCTCATTCATTTCATTCATCATGTCTCTTTGATTTTCTAAGATTTTTTGATCCAGAATCATTTGTGTTCCTGTATCCTGTTGTGGTTTCTTTTTTAATACCACGATCAACAGGACAATTAAATTCACCGATAATAGTCCGATAAATATATAATTCAGAATCGACATCTCCCTTCTGAACTATTTACGTGTATAAATTAATCAATAATCCTTTAATTTCTCCAATTTGCTCTAAAATAGACAGACCGTTATTTTGTTGATTTAATACCTGATCCGTTAATTCAACTAATTTTTTGTCAATTACTTGAACGGTTTTGAGGGTTTTGTTACCGCTGTACGGGTCCCAGCTTTCAGATTGATAAATATTCATGCCTTTGTTTGTGACTTCACCCATAAACTTTTTAACTAAGTCCTTGTATTTTCTTAATTCCTGAAAAGTGGGTTTGTCGTTTAATTTCTGACCCTGTTGATCAATTTCTTCTAGAAGCTGCTGCAGGTGATCCTGGGTAAGCTCTTTTGAATAGGAGCTCATGATTTTTTGAAAAGATGTTGAGCTTGTCGTGGAACGTTCGTTTTGGATAACACGAAGGTCGCCCATATTATACCTTGTCTGATCTTGAATTTTCAAAATGGGATTCACCTCTTACCTTCAATCAAAAAATATCAAAATCTCTTGTAATTATACCTTAAAAGTCAATAAAATTCATTTAATATTTATAGGAAAAAGCATAAAAAATAAAAAAACTCTTATCATCAAGATAAGAGTCAGTATCAAAATATCAAAAACTCAATCGCGAAATTCCTGTTTCTGGAACCATTTCTTCCGACTTGGTGTAATAGAACGTATCTTTGGTGTAAATTGGAACAAACTGGCTCTTAATATTGGAAATAGATTCTGCATGCCCCAGGAATAAATATCCATCTTTTTTCAGAGTGCTATAAAATTGATTAACAATTGATTTTTTCATGTCTTCATCAAAGTAGATCAACACATTACGGCAGAAGATAAAATCCAATTGGCCAAATTTTGAATACAGGTAAAAATCTGCCAGGTTAAATGCCTCAAAAGTAATCATTTGCTTAATTTCATTTTTTACTTCATAACCATCTTCGTGTTCAATGAAATATTTATTCAGGTACTTACTATTTTCAGGAAATCTTCTAAATGAAAAGGAGTTCTTAGAATAAAAGCCGGATTTTGCCTGGTCCAGCACCTTTTTATTTAAATCGGAAGCCATGATTCTAACTCGGTTTCCTGTTAAAGGTTCCATTTCCTTTGCTAGCATAGCTAATGAATAAGCCTCTTCTCCGGTAGAGCATGGGACGCACCATACTTGAATGGTTTTTCCGGATGTCTTCCTAAGTAAGTTCTGAAATTCCTGAAGCTGGTTAAATTCCCGGAAAAAATATGTCTCGTTAATGGTAATATACTCAACAAGTTTATCCCATTCTGTGCGGTTTTTTTGCAGATAAAACAGATATTCATCAATATTTAGGTTTAATTCCATTAGCCGTCTGGATACTTTTAAATCCAAGCTGGTGAGATTACTGCTGAAATCAATACCGCAATATTCTCGTATCAGTGTAGCCAGTTCAGATAGTTCCTGTTTTTTCACAATTTTACTCCTGATTTTATTTTATTAGAGGATTAGATTAGATTCTTAATTTGATTTAATTCCTCTAAGTTAGTTGTTTCATTTAATAATTTATTTATATCTAACAGGATTAACAGTCGGTCTGCTAATTTTGAGATTCCAATTAAATACGAAACATCTCTCGTTTCTAATAGGTTGGGATGCTGTACGGTCTCTGAAGGGATATCTAATACATCTGTTGCAGCATCGACGATTAAGCCAACTTCATTTCCTTCCACTTGAACAACGATTATACGTGCTTCGTCTAATACATCCGTCTTTATTCCAGTTAAGGCTGCCCGTAAATCGACAATAGGCGTTACGACTTCACGTATAGTTGCTACTCCTACTACATGCGGTAAGCGATTAGGATAGGGTGTCATTTCCGCCATACGTTCAATAGAAATGACCTGATTAATATGAACGGCATATTCTTCTTGACCTATTTTAAAAACTAATGCTTTAAAATCCTTCATTAAGCCATTCCTCATTTCAACAGAATCTAAGAATCTAAAAAGTTCTTAGATAAGAGCCGTTTTTGTTAGCTCATCCAATTTGATTAATATAATTAATCGTCCGTCTTTATTGACAACCCCGCCAAAAGCATCAAAATCAATGCCAGTGGCTGTAGCTTCTTCTAAATCCTCATTGGAGATATCCATCACATCACTAGTTTGATCGACAATTAAGCCAAGCTCGATATCATCATATTTTGAAATAATAATGCGAGCATGATCTGAATAAAGGGTTTCTCCTTGGTTTAATCGTTTTCGGAGGTCAATAACCGGAGTCACATTCCCCCGTAAATTGATGACACCTTTTACATACTCATGGGTGTTTGGAACCCTTGTTATGGGAAGAATCCGCTCAATGGATTGAACATAGTCAATGTTTAAACCATATTCTTCTTCTCCTAATTTAAAAATGACGATTTTAAATGTTTCCATTGTCCAAATACACCCTTTCTACACAAAAAACTGATTCGTATCAATAATTAAGGCAACTTCTCCATCGCCAAGGATGGTTGCTCCGGAAATGGCATATAATTGATTTAAATAGCGTCCTAAAGGTTTTAAGACGATTTCTTGTTGTCCTAGAACAGTATCAACCACCAATCCCATCGTTTTGTCACCTTTTCTTACGATGACAACATATAATTGGTGTTTTTCTGAATTCGATTCTACTTGAGGGACATGGAACACATCATTTAAGAATACCAATGGTACTACATGGCCTCTAAACTGAATCACTTTTTGCCCATGGAGGAGTGAAACCTCATCCTTTCCAACAGTTGTAATTTCAACGATCGAATTAAACGGAACAGCATACGTTTCCTTTTGAACCTTCACTAACATCGAATAAATGATCGATAAAGTTAATGGAAGTTGAACTCGGAAGGCTGAACCTTTTCCCAATGTCGAATCAATGGAAATCGTACCGCCTAATGATTCAATTTTAGATTTCACGACATCAAGACCTACACCGCGGCCGGAAATATCAGAAATTTTATCAGCGGTACTAAACCCTGACGATAAAATTAATTCATAAACCTGTTGATCTAAAAGTAAATCAGCTTCCTCTTGTTTCACAACACCACGTTCAATTGCTTTACTTAATACCTTATCACGATTAATACCGGCACCATCATCAATTACTTCGATAAACACATGATTTCCGCTATGATATGCCTTTAATAATACGGTACCTTCTTCCGGCTTATTATTAGCGATTCTATCCTCGGTAGATTCAAGACCATGGTCCAAGGCATTTCGTAGCAAATGGACTAATGGGTCACCAATTTCATCAATGACTGTACGGTCTAATTCTGTTTCGGCGCCCTCAACTACCAAATTGACCTTTTTATTGAGTTCCCTCGCTAAATCACGTACCATACGTGGAAAGCGGTTAAACACTTGCTCTACTGGCACCATTCTCATGTTTAATATCAGGCCCTGTAAATCAGTGGAAATCCGTGTCATATGTTCAACAGTTTCCGTTAAGTCCGTAAGCTGTGCTCTACGGGCGATTTGTTCTAATCTGCCGCGATCAATGATTAATTCACTAAAAAGGTTCATTAGATGATCTAATTTTTCACTATCAACCCGTATTGATTTAGACCGCTGTTTTTTCTTTGCATCTGGCTGTTCTGCTTGTGTGGCTGTGGATGTTTGACTGCTTGATGCCTTTGCCTTTGCAGCAGGAGCCTCCGCTTTAATTTCAGGTTTACTTTCTAACGTCTTTTTCTCTGAAATCGAAATAGCATCCACTTCAGAAATATTTAATAAGGGACTTTTAATTTTTTGTTCATCGAGTTCCGAAAGTAATAAAATCGAAAATGAATTTCCAAATTGATCTTCTTCAATTAACTCAACAGAAGGTTCAGTTTGAATGACTTCACCCAAATCCTCTAGGGCTTGGAAAACCATAAATGCCCGTACAGATTTCATAACACAATTCTCACTCAATTGTACGGTGATTTGAAAAGCATGATTACCAATTTTCTTAGCCTCATTAATGACCGCTAATTGATACTCATCGACGACCATTTCCACCGCAGCTGCTACTTCATCCTTCGCAGCGGCCTGTTCCGTTGGTGCAGAAAAGGATGGATCCTGAATTTGCTTAAGTTTTACGACAATGTCAGTTACATTTTCCTTTCCTTCTCCACCTAGTTCAATGTTGTCGACCATTTTCGCAATGAGGTCCACACACATAAATATAACGTCCATGATTTCTTCGTTTATTGATAATTTATCATTTCTAAGCAAATCCAGGACATTTTCCATTTCATGCGTTAATGACGCAAGGTCTTCAAAGCCCATGGAAGCGGCCATACCTTTAAGTGTATGAGCTGAACGGAAAATTTCGTTAATAATTGGGATATTTTCGGGTTCTGCCTCCAATTTTAATAGTTGGTCGTTTATCGCTTGCAAGTGTTCCTTTGATTCCTCAATAAACAACTCTCGATAATTATTAAAATCCATGTATAACTCCCCTTGTATATAGGAATCCGTTTCTAGCCTACGATCTTTATAAAAAAAGCGAGAGTGACCGGAAAAGACCCATACACATCTCGCTTTCATCACTAATTAAGAACAGCTATATATAAATCAGGCTTTCCATTCTTAGTTAGTTCGAGGTGCATTCACGAACCTACCGGCCTAAAACTTTTGAAATTGAATCCATTACCCGATCAGCTTGGAAAGGTTTCACGACAAAGTCTTTTGCCCCTGATTGGATTGCTTCTAATACCATCGGCTGTTGTCCCATGGCAGAGCACATGATGACATTTGCTTTTGGATCTATAGCTTTAATATTTTTTACTGCGGTAATACCATCCATTTCCGGCATGGTAATATCCATTGTTACCACATCTGGCTTTAATTCCTTATATTTTTCAATGGCATCTGCACCATTTACGGCTTCACCAACAACCTCAAGTCCATTTTTTACTAAAATATCTTTTAACATCATGCGCATAAATGCAGCATCATCAACGATTAGTACTTTAGTCATAATTAAATCTCCTCCCACAGTTTCATGGTTTTACTTAGTCATTCTTGCTAGTCGATCCATAGGATTGATGATATCGGTAATTCGGACACCGAAGTTCTCTTCAATGACAACAACTTCACCTTTGGCAATTAATTTATTATTCGCTAAAATATCTACCGGTTCTCCGGCCAGCTTGTCTAATTCAATAACAGCACCCGGCCCCAATTCAAGAATTTTACGAATTTGCATGTCGGTTCTTCCAAGTTCAACGGTTATATTCAATGGAATATCATAAAGCAAATCAAGGTTTGTTGGTGCAGAACTTGCAGGATTTGTTTCTGCAAATGCCGTAAATTCAACTTTTTGAACATTAGCTTGTACTGGTGGTGCACTGTATTGAGCTGCTCCCGAAGCAGCATTCGCAGTTGAACCATTTCCTAAATAACCTTGTTCATTCATGGATTGAACAGGTGGCGGAGTTTGCGGCCGAACTGGTGTTTCCACCATTTTTTCAACAACAGGAGCCGGTTCAGGCTGACTTCCACCGGAAAGTATTCGATGAATCATTTCTTTACTAAAAGATAGTGGTATGAACTGAATCATATTGGAATCAATTAAAGTACCAATTTTCAAATGGAAGGAAACTTCAATGATAATTTCTTCATCTAGTTCTTCAAGTTTTTTTGGTGGAAATCCAAGTACATCTACTGTAGGTGGTGAAATATCTACTTTTTCATGAAAAATAGTTGACATGGAAGTAGCGGCAGAACCCATCATTTGATTCATCGCTTCTTGGACAGCGCTTAAAGAGAGCTCTGATAATTCATCCTCCAGCACCGTGCCATCTCCACCCATCATTAAGCTGGCAATAATTTTCGCATCATGTTCTTTAATCATGAATAGATTCTTACCGCGGATTCCCGTTGTATAATCTACATGGACAGCCACATGACTCTCTTTGATTAACTCTTCCATTTTCTTTTGTTCAATGACAGCCATTGTGGGAGTCGTTATTTCAACTCTTTGATTTAACAATGTGGAAAGAGCTGTTGTAGAACTACCTAAAGCAATATTTCCGATTTCCCCAAGTGCATCCTGTTCGATTGGACTTAGGAAATCTTCAAGTGATATTGCCGGTTTGCTGTCATTCTGATTGAATAGTGCATCGATCTCTTCTTGAGACAATTGCATATCGCTCATACTAATCGTTCATCTCCTTCCATTTGGACCAATTGATCTATCTGGACAGCGTAATGTCCCTTTTTAACACCTGGATTCCCTAAAAATCTGGTGGATTTTCCGATTTTTAATTTGATCTTCCCGGTTTCAATCCCTACCACATCACCCACTTGCAGGTTCATTATTTCTGAAACCGGCAGTGTGGCACTTCCCAATTCGGCAATGACTGGAACATGAACGGCATCCAGATTCTGCTTGATTTTATCTTGTTGCGGATCATCAGCTTTAGACTTCGAGGTAAGCCATTGTTGTGCTGAGAGCTTTGGCAAGACCGGCTCTATGATCATATGTGGAAGACATAATGTCATTCTTCCAGAGACTTCGCCAATGGTCGTGCGAAAGGCAATAATAATAACCGTTTCATTCGGCGATGAAATCTGCAAAAATTGTGGGTTAGATTCAATGGCATCCCATTTCACATGAATGTTCTCGATATTTTCCCACGAATCATCATATACTTCAAAACCACGAGCAATGATCTTTTGGATTAAAGCTGTTTCGATTTCTGTTAAAGACCCATCCCGTTCAGTAGGATCCCCTTGGCCCCCAAGTAAACGCTCGATCATGGCATAGGCAACTTGAGGGTTTGCTTCTAATACCATTTTTCCATCCATTGGATTTACGTCAAAGACATTGAGAATCGTTTTAGAAGGAATGGATGAAATAAATTCACTATAGGTTACCTGATCAACTAAATCGATTTCAATTTGCACAAATGTTCTTAGTTGCGCGGATAGATAGGATGTTAACACCCGGGTAAAGTTTTCGTGAATACGCGTTATGCTTCGTAATTGTTCCTTCGAATAACGCATGGCACGTTTAAAATCATATACCTTCACTTTATCGTTTTGTTCTGATACATCGGATGCTTGCAGGTCGCCATTATTTAAGGCCAATAATAAGGCATCGATTTCCTGCTGCGATAATACATCTGCCAAATGGCATCCCCCTAACTCTTCCATGAGTTATTGAAACTAATTTCTATTTATCTAAAAACCTATCGTTTTAAGTTTACAATTTCTTCTAAAATCGAATCAGAAGTAGAGATAGTTCTGGCATTCGCCTGGAAGCCACGCTGTGCCACAATCATTTCAGTAAATTCTTCGGTTAAATCAACGTTTGACATTTCGAGAATACCTGCGTTTATAGTTCCTCCACTATTTTCGGTAACACGCCTTACATCAGCTTTGCCTGAGTTACCGGTTGCCTCAAACATGGTATTACCTATCTTTTTTAATCCCCCTGGATTGGTAACAACAGTTGTTGCAATTTGAATATTATTATTCGCATTACCCGTTCCATCATCTAGATAGAAGGATTTACCATCTGTAGTAGACAATTTACCCGAATTACCTTTGGAATCGACTACATTTATATACCCATACTGGTCAATAGAATAAGATGTAAAACTATTATTGGTTTTACTATCAGCTGTTATATTAATATTAACAGGTGTCGTGGTAGCTCCAGTATTAATTACCCCTTGAACATAATAACCATTTGAGTTAACAAGATCACCATTGGGATCTCTGGTAAAATTACCAGCTTTCGTTAAATACTGTTTCGCTCCATCTGGGGAAACAACGAAATAAGCATCACCATCAATAGCTAAATCAGTTCCTACGTTGGTTGTCATCGGAGATCCTGGCGTATTCACTGTTTCAATTGCTGAAATTTTTGTTCCAAGCCCGATTTGCTTAGGATTTACCCCACCAGTTGATGTGGTTGGAGCTGTTGCACCAGAAATATTTTGACTGATAATATCCTGAAACATAACACGGCTTTTCTTAAATCCAACAGTATTGACATTGGCAACGTTATTTCCAATTACATCTAATTTTGTTTGAAAGCCTTTCATACCGGAAACACCTGAATATAGTGATTTTAACATGTTACATTATTCCTCCTTGAATATAGGTGAGATTAGTTATTTCGATTCCGTTTGGCTTTGTTTGATTTCAGTCACATCATCAACCGACACTTTATCTTTTCCAACTAAAAAGTAGTAACTGCCATCCTGATAGGAAACTCCCGTAACAGTACCAGTAACAGGTGTTGTCCCCCCTGTAGGTGTATAGGTAACATCTTTGCCAATTGATACTGAATATTGCGTGATTTGCCTGTTAGCAAAATTCTCGAATGCCTTATTTAGATTGGTCATTTGTTCCAATGAACTAAATGTTGCCATCTGTGCAATAAAATCCTTATCTTGTAGAGGATTGGATGGATCTTGATGAGCTAATTGTGTAGTTAAAATTTTCAAAAAGTCATCTTTTCCTAAAATACTTTTTTCTTCCTGGGTTTGGGTTTTATTGAAGATGGAATTGTTATTAGAAGCGGCCGTAACATCAACCCAATTACTCATTTATTTTCTACTCCTTTTCTAGACAGTAAAATCTAATACAGAAACTTTCCCAGAGTATGATCCGCCATATGGACTTGGACTAGAATTTGGAATGGCATTTAATTCAAATTCTGACGAATCAGAATTTTTCTTTCTCTTTACATCCTCTTGACTTGGTACGTGATTCCTTTGGTCTCTTTGAGAATTAAAATGACCATTTTGAGCAAAAGATAAACTTGATTGATTGGCTGATGTGGTTTGCGTTTGAACGACGTCTATTTTTTGCAATTGGATTCCTTGCTGTTGTAAGGATTGCTTCAATTGCTGTAACTGACCTTCTAATGCTTCTTTCGCCATTGACGTATCCGTGACAATTTGCGCCGTAACCATCCCCTGCTGTGATGTAATTTTCACTTCAACATGACCAAGGTGCTCAGGATATAAGGAAAACTTTGCTTCGGTGCTTCCAACAGGACCATCCGTTATTTTTACAAATCGTCCAATCCATTCACTAATCTCTGGCGCAAATTCCGATACAGTTAAAACTGGAGATGGTGTTCCAGCTTCCGGTAAATCTGCATGGTTCATATTTTGTATAGACTGACTAGCTTGAATCCCATTGTTCGGTGTTAAAAACAATTGGTCCTTATCCAAGCTAATTTGTCTATTGGATGAATCCAATGCCTTCATTGACGGCTCTTTCAATTGATCATTTACAACTTGTGAGTCAAAATTAATTCCATTTAATTCTGTTTGGATTTTTTGTAAAATTTTTTTCTGAATATCATGTAAATTGTTCGTGTCCGATGTCTGATTCATGAGTTGCGAAACATCCTGAAACACCTTACCAAGATCAATAGGTGGTTGATTTTGACTATTTACCTTCTGAAACCATTTTGTCAGTTGTTCCTGTAGTTCATTTACATTATTTAAAATCAAGGGATTATTCTTTTGTTCATCACCTTTTGATGTTGAAATATTTGATCCATCAGGGGATGTTGATCCTGAATTTTGGATTTGCTGTAAACTTGCTAGTAAGGACGCAAGAATCATCTCTAACTGTTGCCAATCTTGTTCAGTAATAGTTGATTGATCAGCTTTAGTACTTCCAAGGTCTATATTTTGATTAGTCTCACTTACATCTTGATTCACATTTCCACCATTAATTAATGACGATAGTTGAACTGGACCAATCTGATTCGCCGTTAGATTTAATAGTGAATTGATTTTTCCATCTCCAGTTGTATCCGCACTTAACTTCTGAGGGGAAGCTGACTGGTCACTCGTACTAGATGCAAGTCCCATATTAAACAATGCCAAAATTTGATCAAAGGAATTGACTGGAACATCTGCAGCTTTATTTTTCCCTGTATCAATGTTGTTATTTTGATTTATTTTGATTGTTTGAGTGACATCCAAAAAAGGTTTCCCTCCTTCTAACTAATAAACTCCAATTATTAACCATTATAACTTATTTGCTCTAGATTCGTCATGACATTTTTTTGATAGGAAACATTTAAAAAAAGGATCATTTTGATTGGTATATCAAAACTATGACAAATGATATATAAATATAGTAATATTTAGCAAATCATTATATGATTGCGATAATTTCTTGATACATGCGACTTAACAAATATTGCCCATCAGCAAAACCTGCTTCCAGTACAGCTTTAGGCATGCCGTATACAACACATGACTCTTCTGCCTCAACCAAAACTCTTCCATTATATTTTTTCACGTAGGAACAGCCTTGAGTTCCATCTACTCCCATTCCAGTCAAAATAATGGCTAAAAGTCGGTCCGAATAAATCGGTGCAGCCGATGCCAAACTTATATCTACACATGGTTTATATAGTACTTTCGGAGTTTCCTGATTATCAATTTGGAAAACAACGGTTCCGTCCGCTCTTTTTTCAAATCTCGTTTGTTTTCCTGACGGTTCGATATAAATCGTCCCAGCTTTCAAAACTTCACCATTCTGTGCTTCCTTTACTTGTAAATGACATAGCGTATTAAACCGATCTGCGAGTGGCTTTGTAAAGCCTAGCGGCATATGCTGCGCCACGACAACCGGTATCGGAAAGTCATTAGGAAAATGTGGCAGAATAGCTTGTAAAGCAGATGGCCCTCCTGTAGAACAGCCGATAAAAACAAGATCCGTTTTTGATTTATTTAATTTTTTTGCACTCATGACGGGTGGTGGTTTCACGATTGTGTTTGTTACCGGTTTTATTTCCGTACTTTTATTCGCAAATTTAGTTTCCGCAATGCTTTTTAATCGTTGCAGAAACTCTAATGCCAGTTCACTGCCAATCTCACTCTTCAGTAGGGTGTCCTTTAGCATAAAGTCAGCAGCACCCAATTCCAACGCCTTGATTGTTTCTGCAGCCCCTTCTTTTGTTAAGGAACTAATCATACAAATTGGTACCGGATTGGTCTTCATAATCTGCTCCAATGCACCAATCCCATTTAATTCTGGCATCTCTATATCCATGGTAACAATATCCGGCTTTAATCGTTCTACCTTATCAATTGCGTCCAATCCGTTTCTGGCAATCCCCACCACATAAAGCTGCGAATCACTTTCAATCATTTGACTAAGAGCTCGTCTCATAAAAGCAGAGTCATCAACAACTAGTACTCCAAACTTTTTCATTTAGTATCTGTATCCTTTCGATAGTAAAAAGTTTTGTGAGAATCCACCTTTTGGAACCCTAATCCCAATTCTGTAATGGATTCAGCGTGGCCAAGAAATAAAAAGCCTCCTGGTGCTAATTTACGATGCAGGTGAATAATCACCTTTTTGGTCGTATCCTGATCAAAATAAATTAACACGTTCCGACAAAATACAACGTCGATGTCTGATAAGAAACTAGACCGACTGGTTTCTAATAAATTCAAATGTCGAAAAGTAACCATTTTTTGAATGGAATCATCGATTTTAAAACCATTATTCTGTTCCTGAAAGTACTTCTTCATGAACAAATCAGGGATTCTGCGGAAAGCAAAAGACCCTTTATGATACCAGCCTGTTTCTGCCTTTTGGAGAACTTTTTTATTAATATCAGTGGCAATAATCTCTACCGATCCTTGAGGGAATTTTCTGGTTTCCTGAATCAACATGGCTAATGTATATGGCTCTTCTCCTGTTGAACAGGCAGCACTCCAAATTTTTATTGGACGATTGCCCTTCATTTCTTTTAACATTGGCAATACGGTATGGCAGCATTCATTTAGTTGGTGTTCTTCACGATAAAAATATGTTTCATTAATGGTTAGGATTTCTACGAGTAGATCCCATTCAGCCGGGAATTTTGCAAGATAACTGCTGTAATCCCCAAAAGAAAGACCAAGCTCGCCTACCCTTTTCGCAAGTTTATCTTTTAGTGCCAGAAGTCTTCCACTATAATTTAATCCGCAGTAATGATAAATCAATTGGCTTAATTTCATCAAGTCATGGTCTATCATATTATCACCTATTATCTTTTTCATTTATAATTCTTAGGCTATGTT
>NZ_JBALNY010000036.1:0-24738 GCF_036962145.1 Bacillus sp. JJ1764
GATTAGAGGCATGCTGACCGGAATAACCTGACCGTAAATCCTCCAACATGATTCCATTTACGGCATAGGTCCCCCCTTCTATAGGACGAAGCAATCCACCGCGGCCACAAACTGCATCCAATTTTGAGATATTAATTCCTTCCATATCCAGTGTTTCCAAAATCGTATTTTTTCTAAATTCATATTGGTCATTGATATTGGTAAAAGTGTTAACAGTGTCAGCCTCATGGCGGATGGTTTTTTCTAATAAAGAATATTCATTATCGAAGACTCCAATTTTAGTGGAAGTTGAGCCCGGGTTGATGACGAGGATTCGATATTTATGATCTGGCAATGTTTTTAACCTCCATTTTCCATCCGTTTTTTCATTCTGTTTTACATTTATTAGTAATAAATTCCGCTATTTTAAAGGCAAAGACGCTGAATCTTAAAATTCAGCGCTCTGCAACCAAAAAAGTCATAATTTTATTTATCTAGAGATTCTGTGACTTAAAATATGATGACCATTTTGTAAGAATTGACTTCTTGAATTACGCATTTTTGCGATTCTCTCTTCTGCCATACGGTCAGCAGCAACATACGTTGGAATACCGTCACGCTTGGAAATCTCAATGACTTTAGTGATGTTGTCATAAATGGTTTCCACTTTTTTCATAGCACGGTCATGGTTGTATCCATATAATTCGTCAGCAACATTGATCACTCCGCCGGCATTGATAACATAATCAGGAGCATATACAATTCCCATCTCATGAATTAAGTCGCCATGACGTGTTTCTTTCAGCTGGTTATTAGCAGCACCGGCAATGACTTTTGCCTTAATCTGAGGAATAGTGTCATCATTAATGGTTGCACCTAATGCACAAGGAGCATAAATATCGCAATTCACACTGTAAATTTCGTTTGGATCAACCGCACGTGCGCCAAAATCTTCTACTGCACGATTGACTGCTTCTTTATTGATGTCTGTTACGATTAATTGAGCACCCTCTTCATGTAAATGACGGCACAGGTTATATGCCACATTTCCTACACCTTGAACAGCTACTACTTTTCCTTCCAATGAATCCGAACCAAATGCGGCCTTTGCAGCAGCCTTCATACCACGGTATACGCCATAAGCAGTTACTGGGGATGGATTTCCAGAAGAGCCGAAAGCAGGTGAAATCCCGGTAACAAAATCTGTTTCTTCATGGATTAAATCCATATCTGCCACTGTCGTACCAACATCTTCTGCTGTAATATATCTGCCGTTTAATCCTTGAATGTAACGGCCAAATGCCCGGAACATTTCTTCATTTTTATCTTTTCGAGGATCACCGATAATAACTGTTTTTCCGCCACCAAGGTTCAAACCTGCTGCAGCATTTTTATACGTCATTCCCCGTGCCAAGCGGAGCGCATCTTCAATGGCTGCTTCTTCAGAAGCATATGTCCACATCCGTGTACCGCCTAAAGCAGGTCCTAGAGTGGTATCATGTATAGCAATAATCGCCTTTAATCCTGATTGTTGGTCTTGGCAGAAAACTAGTTGCTCATAATCATATTTTTCTAAGTACTTGAAGATTTCCATTGTTCAATTCCTCCTCATATTTTTGAAAAAAGTCAAAGTTCACTTAAAAACCCCTGGCTTTCATCATGCTAATAAAGTTGCAAATCACTGTTATTCAGCTACACTGCAAAGGGCAAGTGCTAATGAATAAAGCTTACTTTCTGCTGAATCCGCCCTTGAGGTTAAAACGATCGGTGCTCTTGCTCCGGCAATGACGGCTCCAACTTTAGCTTTGGCAAAATAAATCAATGATTTATATAAGGCATTTCCAACCTCTATCGCTGGAACCAAAAGGATATCGGCATTCCCCGCGACTTCACTTTGAATTCCTTTATGTTCGGCAGCAAGGGTTGAGATGGCATTATCCAATGCCAGTGGTCCATCCACTATACATCCAGGAATTTGTCCCCGTTTATTCATAATGGTTAATGCTGCGGCATCCATAGTTGCCTGCATTGCAGGATTGACTGTTTCAATAGCAGCGAGTGGAGCTACCTTAGGTTGATTTATACCAATTGCCTTGGCAATAGTAACGGCATTTTTAATTATTTGAGCCTTCTGCTCTAAATCAGGAGCAATATTCATACCAGCATCGGTAATTAAAATAAATCGATCATACTCAGGAATTTCAAAAACGGCTACATGTGACAGTGCATTTCCTGTTCTTAAACCATATTCTTTATTTAAAACTGATTTTAATATAACGCTTGTCGGTAGATTTCCTTTCATTAAGACGCTTGCACTTTTAGAGGAAACGGCTTTAACGGCCAATTCTGCCGCCATTGAAACAGAATCAGCATGAACAATTTTTAATTGATGTGTTGGCGTCAAATTAAAATGCTTCGAACGAAGAATGGTAGTAATTTTTTCTTCATCACCATAAAGAATAAAATTTGCTAAATTACGTGAAAGTGCATCAATCACGGCATCGATTACTTCAGAATCTTCTGCTGCAGCAACTGCGATGGTTTTCTTGTTTACCTGGGTTGCTTTGTCAATTAGTGATTCCAGCAACAAGTTGTCCTCAACCCTTTCTGTTTATACTACAACTCCTACTATACTTATTTGCAAATTTCGTGCCAAGATAAACTCCGTGAAAACGCTTCATTTCCGGCATCCACACCGTGCAGCTATTTTCATACCATGAAATTTATTGCATGCTATTTTTTTCAAGGTGATATTTATCCAATTTGTAATATAGATTTCTAACGGATAACCCGAGTGTTTTAGCGGTTAAGGTCTTATTTCCCTCTAAGCGGTTTAATGTTTCCGCGATAATCTTAGCTTCATACGATTCAACCATTTCTGCTAGACTTCGATTAGACGTTACGACTTCATCTAGTTGGACATGGTTTTGTTTTTGAGCTTTTTCGGTGGCTAAAATCGGCAAATGCAGGACATCTATAAATGTTTCATTATACTTCATAAAAATAATCGCTCTGCCCAGAATATTTTCTAATTCTCTTACATTTCCCGGCCAGTCATATTCTATTAACTGATTTAAAGCCTTCTCGGTAATCCCTTCAACATTCCGACCATAATCCCGATTAATCTTGATAATCAATCGTTCACATAGTGCCGGAATCTCTTCTTTTCGGCTCCTTAATGGAGGTATATGGATCGGCATCCGATTTAAACGGTAGTATAAGTCTTCCCTAAAGGTTCCTTTGGCAATCCCCTTTTCTAAATTGACATTAGTTGCCGCAATCACCCTTACATTAATGGAAATTGACTTTGTCCCTCCGACCCGAATAATTTCATTTTCCTGAAGAACTCTAAGGAGTTTTGCCTGTGTCCCGGCAGACAGCTCGCCTATTTCATCAAGAAAAATACTTCCGTTATTCGCTTCTTCGAAAAGTCCCCTTTTTCCTCCTCTGATTGCACCGGTGAAAGCACCCTCTTCATAACCAAATAACTCACTCTCAAGCAACGAATCGGATAGTGCCGCACAGTTTACACGAATAAATTTGTTATATTTTCGATCACTTGCATTATGTATGGCATGGGCAAATAACTCTTTTCCTGTCCCGGATTCCCCGCGAATTAGCACGGTAGCAGGAGTTTTAGCCCCCAGTTTTGCTTGTTCAATGGCCAGCATCATTTCTTCAGATGTGCCAATAATATCTTCAAATGTATATTTTGCTTCTAGGGTTCGAATTAACTGACGTGCCCGGCTTAACTCACGGCTGAGGGATTTCATCTCTGACATATCGTGGATCACACCAACACTGCCTTTTAATTTCCCATTCACAATAATCGGTGCCACATTTACAATGACCTCTCGTTTACCTGGCCCCACTCTCATTGGAACACCGCGAACAGCCTTTCTCGTATTTAACACCTTCAAATGCATACTTTCGCCTTCAGATATATCTGCTGTAGCCGGATGTCCAATTACCTGCTCCTCTTTTAAACCTGTAATCCGCGAATAAGCTGGATTAATCAAGATTCCCCGTCCAGATTCATCAACAACAGAAATCGCATCGTCACTCGAATGGATAATCGCCTGTAGCATCGTTTGAATTTCTTTTAAGTCCGTAATTTCCTCAGCTAAATTGACGACCTCGGTAATATCCTTAAACACAGCCAAGGCCCCAATTAATGTTCCATTTTCCTCCACAATCGGAATACGGGTTGTAATAATTTTTCGTCCATTCCCTAAAATCATTTCTTGATTGGTTTCAATTCTTCTCGTTTCAAGAATGATGGGTAAACGACTTTGCGGAATTACCTCCCCGACGTATTTTCCAATGACCGTCTCCTTTTTTTGTTCCATCATTTCTTCGGCACGACGATTAAATAAAATTATGTATCCACGATGATCAATCACAACCATGCCATCGTTAGTGGAATTAAAAATTAATTCCTGTACGTATGATTCATATTGATGTTTCTGAATTAGTTCCTCTTTCTCTTCCAGTAATTTCGAAAAAAGAAAAGCCACGCTTCCCGGTATTAATAAGGTTTTTCTTGGCTTTTGATTTCGCAGTTCCTGAAAGACTTGATCATCTCCAGTAACCTCAATAATGATATCTATATTTTCGTTTAAAAGAGGACCCCAGTCTGTACCGGTTTTAATCCCTTCACGCCCAGCTAATTGAATCCCTGGGGCATCAAAATTGCGGTCAATCACAGCATAAACATTTAGAACTTCCGATTCTTTAATAATTTTAAGAATCGCCGTTCCTCCTTTTCCGGCCCCAACAATCATGACATTTTGCATCTATATACCCCTTTCAATAAACCATGTAGGGTGAACCAGTTGTTTACTAGCAACGGAGAGTTATGCAATTTTTTTCACACTCTAATTCTATCGTGAAACGTCTATTCTTGACAAATTTTATCTGCGAAATCATATTTTAATGTATAATAAAAAAAGAATCTTTTTATGGAAGGACTTCATAATGACGCGGATTATTGCCCTTATAATATTATTAATTCCAGGGATGCTGGCTGCTTGGGGAATCAAATTGATGCGAGACATGACATTCGGCATTTTACAGCCGCCATTTCCTTATTTAGTCATCCAATTTCTAGCAGGCCTTATCTTTTTGATCGGGGGGCTCGGCTTTATTGCCGGATTTATTCTGCACAGAGATCGAAAACGAAACAAAGTTCAACAGCGATTCAAAAAATAAAGAGGCCATTATCTCAATGGTCTCTTTTGATAGGTTTCTCTTATTTTAATCGCTTTAACTGGATCATCCGTGATGATAGCTGTACAGTTGATTTGAAACAAACGTTTCATATCTCTGTCCTGATTCACTGTATAGGGCCGGACTGCAATTCCATTTTCCATTGTCGTTATGATGATTTGATCCGATATATTGGAATGCTTTGGATGAATCCCCTTGGCTCTAATCGATTTCGAATAGATCCAAGGCATATAGATCGCTTCAATGAACAAAGGCGCCGTTTCAATTTCCGGGGCAATACGATAACAATAAACAATACTATAATGATTAAACGAAGAAAACACAATTCGGTCCTCTAACCGATATTTATGAACTAGTTCAACGACTTTCTCTTCCATCCCTTCATAGGGGATTAGTCCGTTCTTAAATTCAATATTACAGACCATTTTATTTGATTTAAGCCATTCAAGTACTTCTTCTAATGACGGGATTGGCTCCTTTTTGGGACCATTCTTATCCGCATTTAATTTTCTAAGATCCTTAAATAGGAAATCTTTCACAAAACCACTGCCATTCGTGGTTCGGTTCACTTTCTCATCATGAATGACTACTATTTCTCCGTCCCTTGTCAATTGAACATCAAGCTCCAGACCGTCTGCTCCAGCCTTTTCCGCTGCAATAAATGACCCCATAGTATTTTCCGCATAAGCAGCAGAATATCCCCTATGTGCGAAAATTTGCGTCATCTTTTCACTTCCTTAATAAAATGAGCATTTTCTATAACAATTATAAATCCTGCTTAAACAGCTTATGCAAACAAGATACCATATTTTCATCAACTTATAAAAAAAAGCCCCAAACGAGGCTTTTTTAATCCTTTCAAGAAGCTTTATGTTCTAGACGCAGTTTATCTGCCACCATTGCGATAAATTCGGAATTGGTCGGTTTTGCTTTTGACATGCTGACAGTGTAACCGAATAAAGAGGATATGGAGTCGATATTACCTCGGCTCCAAGCCACTTCAATGGCATGTCTGATGGCCCGTTCCACACGGCTGGCAGTTGTATTATATTTTTTTGCAATGTCAGGATATAAAACTTTAGTGATGGAGCCTAAAAGCTCAATATCATTATACACCATAGCAATTGCTTCCCTTAGATACAAATAACCCTTAATGTGGGCTGGGACACCAATTTCATGAATGATACTGGTAATGCTGGCATCAAGGTTTTTAGGTTTCGATTCCGTTTGAGGGCGGTAGCTTGAAGAGGAAACCTTACGAGAAGAGACGGAATTTCTGCTTCCGCTAACTTGGCGAATATGATTACCTAAATTGTCCATGTCAAATGGCTTTAGAATAAAATAGGATGCACCTAATTCCACAGCTTTTTTGGTTACATCTTCCTGCCCAAATGCCGTTAACATAATGACATTCGGCAATACACCACGGTTCATTTCACGAAGTCTCTCGAGTACAGCTAGGCCGTCAAGATGGGGCATAATTATATCTAAAACAAGTACATCTGGTTCGATTGTACTTAATAAGTCCAAACATTCTTGTCCATTATGGGCTACACCAGCCACTTCCATATCATCTTGTGAGGAAATATAATCCTCTAATAAACCTACTAACTCTCTATTGTCATCAACGACACAAACTTTTATTTTCTTCAACTCCGCTTCCTCCTCAGCTCAATTGTATCTATGTAGCACAGTTTTGTTCTAATTCTATTCTAAATTAGAAATTCGACAATGCAACAAAAATTCCTCTCATTTTTTTAATATTTCTTAAAATAGTGAGAAAATCTTATCTTTTCTTTGTTTTTCTCGGTTTTTCGACGCAAAACGCAATATTCCCAGTATTTAACTTGAATTTGTCGAAAACTTTTCATGATAATGGGTGCTGTTTTGTGTATAACCATACTTTTTAACCACGAAAAAAGAAGCAAAATAGGGAATGACTCCTATTTTGCTCGGATGTTAACTTGCTTTATTTTTTGGAACGTCATATATGTTAATTCCGGCTTCATTTAACATCCATTCAATATGGACACCATACCCTGAAGTTGGATCATTTACAAAAACGTGGGTAACCGCACCAATCAATTTACCGTTTTGAATAATTGGGCTTCCGCTCATACCTTGAACGATGCCTCCCGTTTTTTCCAAAAGCTTAGGGTCTGTCACTTTGATCACCAATCCTTTTGTTGCCGGAAACTTTTGCGGAATTGTACTGACGATTTCAACATTAAATTCTTCCACTTTATCATTGTTTACCACCGTCAAAATCTTTGCTGGTCCTTCTTTTACCTGATGGGATAACGCAATAGGAATTGCTTTATCCATTATACCATTTTTTAATTCCTTGTTTATTTGCCCAAAAATTCCAAATGGGCTATTCTTTTTAATATTTCCAACCACTTCACGGTCTGAAGAAAATCTAGCTAGCTTTTCACCAGGGTCACCGTTGCTGCCTTTTTCAATAGAAGTAACCGTTGATCGAACAATTTGACCATCTTCTACTACAATTGGCTGCTTCGTATCCATATCGGAAATGACATGTCCTAAAGCACCGTATTTTTTGGAATCAGGATGAATAAAAGTCATCGTTCCAATTCCTGCTGCTGAATCCCTGATATATAAACCCAATTTGTAAGTGTCTTCTCCCTTATCTTTTAACGGAGTTAATTTGGTTCGAACTTTTCCATTCTCACGACTAATCATCATGTCCAACGACTTGCCTTCTTGTCCTGCTGTTTGGACATATGGAGCAACATCTGTCATTTTTTCAATTTTATTGCCATTAATTTCTGTTATTATATCGCCGACTTTAATTCCTGCTATCTCGCCTGGCGACTTTTTTCCGTCTTCCGTATTAACTAAGTGGTGACCAACCACTAATACACCAACTGTATTCAACTTTACACCGATTGATTGCCCTCCGGGAATAACTCGAAAATCTTTTAGAACATTTACGTCAACCTTTTTAATGGGAATACCCGCAAATTCCAAAAGCATTTCATTTTTTCCATTTTCATTTGCTTTGAATGAAACTTTGTTTTTTTCCTGCTCAAGCGTGATATTGCTGTTGGATTTCAAAGTTGCTGTAACCGGGGCTGCTTTTTGAAAAGAGAAATCGTCACCTTCAAAAACGGTAACACTCTTCGGTATATTTACATATTCTCTCATAGGCTGAAAAAAAATAAGGCTAATTAATGAAACAAGGAGAATTCCACCAATCAATTTTCGAAATAACTCTGACTTCAAATTTTTCACTCTCCTCGCTTCTAATTCAACTTGAAATGGCTACATCTTTAATTTTGCCTCCTTGACAAGCATTTATAACTTTGTTCCAAATAAAAAAGCTACCCAAGATGGATAGCATTTCAAATTTTTTTGGTTTTTTCTGCTAATTGTAATAGTTCCCCTGCATGTTGCTTAGTAAGATCAGTGATTTCCACACCAGAGATCATCCGGCCTATTTCCTTAATTTTATCATGTTCATTTAGTGGTGTAACAGAGGTAGTCGTCCTTCCACCTTTAATATTCTTGGAAATATATAAATGAGTGTCAGCCATTGCAGCGACTTGAGGCAAATGCGAAATACATAAAACTTGCGAATCAGTAGCAACTTTATATATTTTTTCGGCAATCGCCTGCGCCACTCTTCCGCTTACTCCAGTATCTACTTCATCGAAAATAATGGAGGTGACACCTTGATGCTTGGAAAAAATACTTTTTAATGCCAGCATAATCCGAGATAATTCTCCCCCTGATGCCACTTTTGATAATGGTTTTAACGGCTCCCCCGGATTGGTGGAAATATAAAATTCTACATGATCCATACCTGTTCTTGAAAAATGATCCGAATCTGTTTCAAAGCGAATGTCAAATATGGTTTTTGCCATATACAATTCCTTTAATTCTCTATGTATTAACTTTGTCAGTTTTTCAGCCCATTTTTTTCGAAGTTCACTTAATTGTTTGGCTTCCAATAACAGGTCTTTTTGCAATGAAGCCAGCTCTTTTTCTAATGCCCCTATGTGTGTCTCTTTATTTTGCAAGGTCTCTATTTCTTCTTCTATCTTTGCAGCATATTCAAGGATTTCCTCAATTGTTTTTCCGTATTTACGTTTTAACTGGTTCATTTCATTTAAGCGCTCTTCAATCTCGTTTAATCTGTGAGGATCAAATTCTAAACCATCCAGTTCATTGCGAATGGACCCTACAGCATCCTCCAATTGGTAGTAGCAATTAGAAATGACATCATATAAATCTTTATAGGCTGAATCAAGCGCTGCGGCGTCCTCTAGGTGACCCATGGCCAACCCAAGCCAATCAAGCCCTTTTTGTTCACCATTTAAAGCTGTATAGCCTAATTGAAAAGATTCATAAATCCGTTCAAAATTAGCCAGCCTCCGCTTTTCTTCCGCTAATGCTTCATCTTCCCCAGGTTTTAACCCAGCCTTTTGAATTTCATCTAATTGAAAAAGGATTAAATCGAGGCGGTGAGCCATTTGTTGATCATTCTCACTTAAGGTTCGCAGTTTTTGACGTGTTTGTTCAAATTTACGGAAGATTTCTTGATATTCTTCAAGAGAATCAAGTATTTCTTCCGCGCCAAATTGATCAAGTAAAGGTAAATGGTGAGATTCATCCATTAATTCTTGATGTTCATGCTGACCATGGATGTCCACCAGTGCAGCCCCTATTTCCCGCAATGTAGAAATTGTCACTAATTTTCCATTAATACGGCAGACACTTTTTCCACTGCGGAAAATATCCCTTCGAAGGACAATCATGCCTTCTTCAATATCAATTCCAAATTCCATAGCTCTTTCATAAACAGGATGATTTTCATCATCCATTTGAAAAAGACCCTCGAGTTCTGCTTTTTCTTCCCCATGACGAACAAATTCAGACGATCCTCTGCCACCTACCAACAAGTGAATAGCATCAATAATGATAGATTTTCCTGCACCTGTTTCTCCTGTTAAAACGGTTAGTCCTTTGTCAAATGACACTGATAACTGCTCAATTATCGCAAAGTTTTTAATTGATAACTCAGATAACAAGGATCTCCCCCCAATTAAAGCATATCCAAGAAACGCTTCGTGATAATTTCTGTATCCTCTTCCGATCTGCAAATGATCAGCATCGTATCATCACCACAGATTGTACCTAAAATTTCATCCCAATCTAGATTATCAATAAGAGCCCCAATTGCCATTGCATTTCCTGGTAAACATTTCATCACCAGCATATGACCGGCAGAATCAATTCGTACAAAGGCATCAACTAAGGCGCGTTTTAATTTTTGTAATGGATTAAATCTTTGATCCGCCGGTAGACTGTATTTATAACGACCGTCACTTAATGGAACCTTCACAAGATGCAATTCCTTTATATCTCGGGACACGGTTGCTTGAGTCACATTATAACCAGCATTTTTCAATTCATCGACAAGGTCATCCTGTGTTTCAATATCGTTATTAGCAATAATTTCTCTGATTTTGATATGGCGTTGGCCCTTATTCATACTTTCACTCCTGTTTACCCTTCGAATATTAGTACTATGAGTACTTTCTACCCATATGTTAGCCCATTTTCGTGAAATTGTACAATTAAAATTTATAAAAATACAGGATTATACAAAAAAGGATAAGCCCAAGCTTATCCCTTATATTTGTTAGCTATGAAATTCCTCATGAGCTGCATCTACGACTTCTTTTGGAGTAACAGGTAGGCCATTCACACCTGTCTCTCTTTCACCTTCCCATTTAAGGTGGAGAAGAAATTCTATATTTCCTTCTCCTCCTGTAATAGGTGAAAAAGACAGATTAATGGCAGCATACCCTTGCGAGATGGCAAACTGTATAATTTTTTCAATTACTTCAATATGAACCTTTTTCTCACGTACAATACCTTTTTTTCCAACCTGCTCACGCCCCGCCTCAAATTGTGGTTTTACCAGAGCAACGATGTCACTCCCAGGAACCAACAATGTTCTTAAAACGGGTAGTATTAGGGTTAATGAGATAAATGAAACGTCAATCACTGCAAAATTCGGCATCTCTCCAGCCAAATCAGCCGGAGTCACATAACGAAAATTCGTCCGTTCCATAACCACAACTCGTTCATCCTGCCGTATTTTCCAGGCCAATTGGTTGTAACCAACATCAAGTGCATACGACATTTTAGCGCCATTTTGCAGGGCACAGTCAGTGAAGCCGCCTGTGGAGGCTCCAATATCAATCATCACTTTATCCAAAACACTGACATCAAAAACCTTAAGAGCTTTCTCCAACTTTAAACCGCCGCGGCTAACATAAGGAAGGGTGTTTCCTTTCACCTGTAGCGGAATGTCCACTTTTACCTTTTCCCCAGGCTTATCCAATCGCTCTTCATTTGAATAAACAAGGCCGGCCATTATGGCTCTTTTTGCTTTTTCTCTTGTTTCAAATAACCCTCGTTCAACTAATAAAACATCTATTCGTTCTTTATTTTTCATGAAGTAATGCCCTTTGTTGTTTTTTACTGGTCAAAAGCGAGATTCTTTTGACCACTTCTTTGGTTGTAAAATTAATTTCCTCTAACAGTGAACCAACATCACCGTGTTCAATAAATTGATCCGGAATTCCCATACGGTCAATTTGGGCATGATAAAATTCTTGATCATGGGCATACTCTAAAACAGCACTGCCGAATCCCCCTTGTAGAATTGCCTCTTCAATTGTCAGAATAGGAATATTTTCTTTAAGAATATGATTCAGCATGTTTTGATCCATTGGCTTGATAAAGCGAGCATTGACCACTCTTACTGAAACACCTTGTTTTTCAAGCTGTTCCGCTGCCTCCATGGCCATTGGGATAGTTGTGCCAAAGGTTAAAATGACAGCATCTTCCCCTTCTTTCAGCACTTCCCAGGTACCAATAGGAATCTTTCTAAATTCCGTATCCATCGGTACACCAATTCCGTTTCCACGAGGGAATCTCATCGCGATTGGCCCTTCATCATAGTTTAAGGCCGTATATACCATATGCTGCCCTTCATTTTCATCTTTTGGCATCATTAAAACAATATTTGGAACATGTCTTAAAAAGGCAATATCAAATACCCCTTGATGCGTTTCGCCATCAGCTCCAACTAATCCGGCGCGGTCAATCCCGATAAACACATTTAGGTTTTGACGGCAAATATCATGAACTACCTGATCATAGGCTCTTTGTAAGAAGGTAGAATAAATCGCTAAAAAAGGCTTCATATTCTGAGTTGCTAGTCCGGCAGCCACCGTTGCGGCATGCTGCTCCGCAATCCCGACATCATACATTCGATCCGGGAATTCACTAGCAAACCCTTCAAGTTTAGAACCTACCGGCATAGCCGGAGTGATTGCCACGATACGGTTATCCTCACGTGCAAGGTTACGGACGGTTTCACTAACAAGACTGCTCCATGCTGGCGGCAGCTTTTTATTTGGTTTTACGAAATCACCGGTGTCCATTTTATATGGACCTGTTCCATGCCAAGTTCCAACTTTATCAGACTCTGCAGGATGAAATCCCTTGCCCTTTTTGGTAATCACATGCAGCAATACTGGACCTTCCGTTTTTTTGGCGTAGTTAAGATTCTCAGACAGTGCATCAAAGTTGTGCCCATCAATGGGGCCTAAATAGGTAAATCCTAACTCTTCGAAAAACATACCTGAAACAAATAAATATTTTAAGCTATCCTTGACCCTTTCAGCGGTTGCTGCAAGTTTTCCACCCACTGCAGGCACTTTTTTAAGCAATAATTCCAATTCATCTTTTACCCATTGGTATTTACCCGCGGTCCGTAATTGCCCAAGGATATTGTGGACCGCCCCGACATTAGGGGCTATGGACATCTCGTTGTCATTTAAGATCACAATCATGTCCTTTTTTTCATGGCCAATATGATTCATGGCTTCTAGTGCCATCCCACCAGTTAGAGCACCGTCACCAATGACAGGAACCACAAAGAATTTTTCTTTTTTTAAATCTCTGGCAATGGCCATTCCCATTGCGGCAGAAAGGGATGTAGAGCTATGCCCGGTTTCCCAAACATCATGCTCACTTTCCGTTCGTTTCGGGAATCCGCATAACCCTTTAAATTGGCGCAATGTATCAAATTCACAAGCTCTGCCCGTTAAAATTTTGTGAACATAGGATTGATGCCCTACATCCCAAAGAATTTTGTCTTTTGGACTATTAAAGCATTTATGTAAAGCAATGGTTAATTCAACCACACCTAAATTTGGCCCGATATGGCCGCCAGAAACGGAAAGCTTTTCAATTAAGAACTTCCGTATGTCTTGACTAAGGCCCTCCAATTCTTTGTTGGACATCCCTTTTAAAAAGGAGGGGTCTTTTATTGATAACAGATCCATTTATGGATCACTCACTTTCATACTTTTTCTTACACATGTCATTATACTATTAATACCTTTTAATGTTAAAAATAGCCGTCCACATATAGTGATAACGGCATGACAACGTTTTCGACATTAATATCAATTATAACACACCATTATCATTGCTACAAATCCCAATAGAATTAATGGTCACGGGATGCAATTAAATCTGTAATTTCCAAGAGCAGTTCTGTTTTTATTCCAGTTTTATCTAAATGGAATTTCGCCTTATTTATTTGGTTTTTTAGTGCGGCTTTTGCTCCTTCTAATGATAATAACTGTGGATAGGTACTTTTATGATTAGCTGTATCACTTCCAACAGGTTTGCCAATCAATTGTTGATTTCCAATTAAATCTAATATATCATCTTGGATTTGGAAGGCAAGTCCAAGGTGATGAGCAAAAGTTAATAAATTTTTAACCTGTTCTTGTCCTGCCTTTGCTAATATAGCTCCAGCCAATACACTATAGCAGAGTAATTTCCCGGTTTTATGAATATGAATATACTCCAATTCCTCTAAAGAAAGAGCTTTATCTTCCCCTTCCATGTCGGCTACTTGACCGCCAACCATGCCTTCTGCACCTGCTGCTTTTGCCAGTTCAGTTAATAATTTTACTTTTACTTCCGGAGGTGCTAGTTCATTTGGGGTTTTACANNACATAGCACTTCAAAACTATAGGTTAACAAGGCGTCGCCAGCCAGCGTGGCAACGGCATCTCCAAACACCTTATGATTCGTCGGTTTCCCCCTGCGAAGATCGTCATTATCCATGCTTGGCAAGTCATCGTGAATCAATGAATACGTATGTATCATCTCAATCGCCGCAGCCACATTCAGCCCGTTTTTTGGATCCATCCCGAAGGCGTTTAAGGTTGCAAACAATAAAAGTGGACGAATTCTTTTCCCCCCTGCCTGGAGAGAATAAATCATTGACTCCTTTAGAACTGCCGGTGCATTTAACGTTTCAACTTGGTTTCGAAGTTCCTGTTCTAAAAGCTGTTTATATTCCAGCGTAAATGCTTCTAAAGCGTTGCTCGCCAACTTCTATTCCTCCTCATCTATAGTAAAACTCTCGGTGCGTCCGTCCTCCGTAATAATTTGGGTTAATTGTTCTTCTACACTTTTCAATTTATCATGACAAAGTTTTGATAACTCCATACCTTCTTTATAAAACAGGATCGCTTTTTCTAAAGGGACATCACCTTCTTCAAGCTTATCAACAATCTGCTCCAGCTTGGTCATGGCCTCTTCAAAGGTTAAATTTTTCTCATTCTCCACGATTATCTCTCTCCTTTATGGTTTCCACTTTACAGTAAAGACTGCCATCTGATAATTGAACCTGAACGGTATCCGCTTCTTTTATCTGATGAACGCTCTTTATAATCCGATCATCCTCTGTATAGGCTAAGCTATAGCCGCGCTCCATGATTTTTAAGGGACTCAAGGCCTGCAAAGTAGCAATCATACGCTCAAAGTCAGTTTGCTTTTTTAATAAAATTTGCTGGATATTTCGCTCTAAATTTTTTTGTGTACGTTCGAACAGGGTCTTAGCATCTTTTAATGCTGTATTAGGGTGGTTTCGCTGTAATCGCTTTACCATTCCATCCTGCTGTTCCTTTTTTATACTTACTAATCTTGTTGTGCCGCGAACCAGCCTTTCTGTTACTTTATCAACCTGTTCAAGCTTTTGTTCGTACAGCATATGGGGATATCGAAAAGCATAGGATTTTTGAACTCGATTAAATCGTTCTTTTTCAAAACGCAGCTGTTCTTGCATGGCCCTCATAAGGCGACTTTGCTGCTGTAATACTCTGTGCATAAGTTCTTCAATATGTGGAACAGCCATTTCCGCAGCACCTGTTGGGGTCGGGGCACGAAGATCTGCCACAAAGTCCGCAATTGTAAAATCTGTCTCATGACCTACAGCCGAAATGATGGGGATTTTCGATTGAAAAATGGCCCTGGCGACCATCTCCTCATTAAATGCCCATAATTCTTCAATAGAGCCCCCTCCACGCCCCACAATTAATACATCAATTTCCTTCAAATGATTGGCCCTTTCTATTGCCTTGACAATCGAAGGCGCAGCATTGTCTCCTTGTACAAGTGCTGGGAAAACCAAAATATTAGCAATGGGATATCGTCTTTTTAAAGTTGTAATAATGTCCCTGATGGCGGCACCAGTAGGAGAGGTGATAACACCAACTGTTCCTGGATATAACGGCATCCTTTTTTTGACTTCGGGAGCAAATAATCCTTCCTCAGCAAGCCTTTGCTTTAGCTGCTCATAGGCCAAAAATAACTCACCAATTCCATCAGGCTGCATTTCTTTAATATATATTTGATATTGCCCACTTGATTCGTAGACTGTAATATCGCCTTTTACAATTACCTTCATTCCGTTTTCCGGTGCAAACTTCATGGCTCGCGAATGACTTGAAAACATGACTGCTAGGATTCGGGCTTTTTCATCCTTTAAGGTAAAATACATATGTCCACTGGAGTGCTGTTTAAAATTTGAAATTTCTCCTCTTACATGGACATCATGCAAATGCGGGTCGGCATCAAATTTTCTTTTTATGTATTTAGTTAATGCATGTACAGTTAAGTATCTTTCCTTCTGCATAGGGATACTCCTTTATTTCGAGCTCTAGAACATAAAAACTGTCCTTATCTATTATAAAGTTCATTCCTATTTTTGTCTGTAAATGAACAAAAAGGAACTATTTAAAATAATAGATAAGGACAATCCTAATTATGATCTTTCTGCACTTTCACGGGCAGATTTTAAGGTATTATACATAAGCATGGTAATGGTCATCGGGCCCACTCCTTTGGGAACAGGTGTAATATACCCTGCTACTTCAATCACTTCATCAAATGCGACATCACCACAAAGTTTTCCAGCTTCATTACGGTTAATGCCAACATCGATAACAACAGCGCCTTCTTTAATATGGTCAGCTGTAATAAAATTAGCGATCCCGACTGCAGCTACAAGGATATCGGCTTGTCTTGTATGAAACTTTAAATCCTTTGTTTTGGAGTGACAATACGTAACTGTTGCATGCTGATTCAATAATAATTGACCAACTGGTTTGCCTACGATATTGCTTCTTCCAACCACAACAACATCTTTACCAGCAACCGAAATCCCTGCCTCTTCAAGCATTACCATAATTCCAAAAGGGGTGCAAGGTAAAAAGGCATTTTGTCCTGTCATCATTCTGCCAATATTAATAGGATGAAAACCATCCACATCTTTATCAGGTGAAATGGATTCTATGACTTTCGTTTCATCAATATGCTTAGGTAGCGGCAATTGAACTAAAATGCCATGGATTTGTTTATCATTATTCAATTCATGAATTTTTTCAAGTAGTTCGCCTTCTGAGGTTTCCTCTGGTAATTCGATTAAAACGGAATACATCCCTAATTCTTTGCAGGCCTTTTCTTTGTTTTTTACATATGTACGAGAAGCATGGTTATCCCCAACTAGGACAACTGCCAAACCCGGAACGATCCCATTTTCCTTTAAGCTTTTTACTTCCTCTGCAATCTCTTGTCTTTTTTTGTCGGCAATTTCTTTTCCACTAATAATAACTGCGGTCATTTTCAACTCTCCCCTTTTAAAGTAAAAATTTCCGTAAACTGTGTTTTAAAGGTTTTGTTTAATCTTAGAAAGGACACCATTGATAAATTTGCTTGACTGGTCATCTCCATAGATTTTGGCAATTTCAATAGCTTCGTCAAGGACAACATTACCCGGAACTTCCGTACTTAAAAATTGTAATTCATAAACTGACATTCTAAGAATGTTGCGGTCAACCGTTGCCAATCTTTCTAGTGACCATTTTTCGAGATTTTCAGTCAGCAGCTTGTCGATTTCCGATTTATGTTCATACACCCCATTAACAAGCTTTGACAAATACTCGTCACTGGCCTCCTCTTCTAATACATACTCAATAGCTGACTTAGGGTCGCTATCACTTACATCAATTTGAAAAAGTGCTTGTAAAGCCTTTTCCCTAGCTGTTCTTCTTTTCATTATAACTTTAACTCCTTTAGAGGTTTTAAGAAATTTTTGTCTAAATATTATTCATCCTATAGTATTGATCTAATTGTAATGGATAGACACATAAAAAGATAATAGCATATCTATTTTAGATTCGCACATGTATACCTGATTTTATTTTAACTTTCCTTTCAAAAAGGCTCTGTTGATTTCCGCTCCAGGCACTTCGCTCCAATCAACAGGGTATAAAATCAACAGTTTTCTTTAACACAGCCTTAAAAAAAGAGAAACCAAAGGATAGCGCTTCCTTTGGTTTCTCTTGGTTTATACTTCTTCTTCTATTAAGGCTTCTTGTTTCTGAGTTTCAAATTGAACGCCCACAACGTGAATGTTCACTTCTTCGGCTTCAAGAGCAGTCATATTTAACAACGCTTGACGAATATTTTCTTGAATTTTACCGGCAACACTTGGAATAGAGATTCCAAATTTCATTAAACAGTAAACATCAATTTTTATGCCCGTCTCTGCAAGTTCAACCTTTACACCCTTACCGTGATTCTTTTTGCCAAGACGTTCAACAACACCAGCAGCGAAATTGCCGCGCATACTGGCGACACCTTCCACCTCAGATGCAGCGATTCCTGCGATTACTTCAATCACTTCAGGTGCAATTTCAATCTTCCCTAGACCGTTATTTTCTTGCTCCATCTCCAGGATATTATACTCGCTCAACTAAAACACCTCCAGATTTTAGACAGACTTCATCACATCATATAGCTCAAGGAATTTGGTATTAAATTGTCCTTCTACAAACTTTTCATGCTCAAGGAGCTTCAGATGGAATGGAATAGTTGTATGGATTCCTTCCACTACAAATTCGCTTAAGGCGCGTTTCATTCTGGCAATCGCTTCATCCCTTGTGCTTCCATATGTGATAATTTTCGCAATCATGGAATCATAGTAAGGTGGAATGCTATACCCTGGATAGGCAGCAGAATCAACACGAACTCCTAAACCTCCCGGCGGTAAATACATATTAATTTTACCTGCGGAAGGAAGAAAATTCTTTTCCGGATTTTCAGCATTGATTCTGCATTCAATTGCCCATCCGTTAAATGTTACATCCGCTTGTGACAACGATAATTTTTCACCGTTTGCAACTCGGATTTGTTCTTTAATCAGATCAATTCCGGTCACTAGTTCCGTTACAGGATGTTCCACTTGTATTCTTGTATTCATTTCCATAAAGTAAAATTTGCGATTGCGATAATCATATATAAATTCTACCGTTCCTGCACCTGAATAATCAACTGCTTTTGCAGCTTTTACTGCTGCATTTCCCATTTCTGCCCTAATTTCGCCATCTAATGCTGGTGAAGGGGTTTCCTCAAGCAACTTTTGCAGTCGGCGCTGGATCGAACAATCCCGCTCGCCCAAATGAATAGTGTTTCCATAATTATCTCCCAAGACTTGAATCTCGACATGACGAAAATCTTCAATATATTTTTCAATGTACACGCCTGGGTTTCCAAAAGCAGTTAATGCCTCTTGTTGGGTGATATTAATCCCTTTGATTAATTCTTGCTCATTTCTGGCAACTCGGATTCCTTTACCGCCACCTCCTGCCGTTGCTTTAATAATAACAGGAAATTGAATACGTTCTGCCAGTTCTAATGCTTCGTCAACATCGTTGATAATACCGGTTGAACCCGGAACAATCGGTACACCAGCTTCTCTCATGGTTTCTCTTGCAATGTCCTTTGTGCCCATCTTGGTGATTGCTTCAGGGCTTGGACCCACAAAAGTAATATTGCATTCTCGGCATAGCTCAGCAAAATCAGCATTTTCGGCTAAAAATCCATATCCCGGATGAATGGCATCACAGCCCGTCAATTTTGCGACACTTATTATATTGGTCACGTTTAAATAGCTGTCCTTGGATGAAGTAGGACCAATACAGTAAGCTTCATCAGCTAACTGAACGTGAAGGGCTTCACGGTCTGCTTCGGAATAGACAGCGACGGATTCAATTCCCATTTCGCGACATGCACGAATGATCCGGACTGCTATTTCTCCTCTGTTCGCAATTAACAGTTTTTTTATCATGGGTTACGCTCCTTATTCAGGCTTTACTAAAAATAATGGCTGTCCATATTCTACTAATTGCCCATTTTTCGCGAGAACTTCAACAATTTCTCCATTCACTTCAGCCTCTATTTCGTTAAATAACTTCATTGCTTCCACAATACAAACGATGGAATCCTTTGTTACCTTCGAGCCTGCTTTTACGTATATATCTGCATCTGGACTTGGAGATGCATAGAAAGTTCCTACCATTGGTGAAGTGATCTTATGTAGGTCTGTTTCAGTTGTCTCAACTGCTGCAACTTCAACAGGTTGTGTGGTTTCTTGCTTAACTTCCGCTACATGAGTAGCAGGTGTTGAAACAGGCATGACTGGAGCCTGAGCTGCCATCGGCTGAACTGCCTGAATGACAGGCTGGACAGTTGCAGTAGTCACAGCACCACTCTTTTTCATTTTGATTTTTGAACCTTCATTTTCATATACAAATTCATCAATGCTTGATTGATCTACCAATTTAATAAGTTCGCGTATTTCTTGAACCTTTAACATTGTTTACACCCCTTGTGCTATTAAAATTATTACTAGATACTAATACTATACGATAATACCTTGTCTAAGTTCAATCATCTAAATTTGGGAATCAGGTGTTTTTGGCACTGAGTTCTTATTTTATAGTAATATTTTTTATGCAAAATGTAAATTTTGTAATTGTCATTAAATTCTGTAAAAAAACAACTCTCCATAAAAAAAGGAAAGCCAATGCTTTCCTCCTTTGTTATTTTGCCGCTTGGAAGGTAACAGCAACAAAGTTTGTTTCGCCAATTTCTTTTTTAACTTCTTGAATGATTTTATTTGCTTCTGATGGAGATGGTTTATTTTTGGACTTGACAGTAACACTAACCTTTGCTCCATCTGCTCGTACTAGTGCATCTTCGTATCCCATGGTTTTAATCATCGTTTCAAGAAGTTCTTCCTTTTGGGCTGTTTCGTTTAATTTTTGCATTTGGTCTTTTGCTTTCATCCGCTCATCTGCGGGTAGATCTGTCGAAGCCATCGTTGCTGTCAATTCTTCCTTTAATTCGCTGCGAGAATCCTCAAGTTTCATGCGAAGTTCTTCGAATTGAGCATCCCCGGCAATGGTAGATACCACCGTTTTTCCATTTTTGGCTTCTGATTTTGTTTTTTGTGTGTTTTTAGCCGTCTCAGTTTTTGCCTTTTGTTCAACTGTTGCCAAATCAGCATTTTTTTGCTCGGGTGAGGTGATATAGTAGACTGATAGGACTACTACTAAACTTAACATTGTTAATAACCAAACCGTTTGTTTTTTCAATAGCATGATAAAATCCCCCTTTATTTTTTCGGAAATACGCCAACTCGATAGCTAGGTACTCCTAATGCTCTTGTTACTGCTTCAACAATCCATTTTTTCACCTGGATATTATCTGCTCCTTTGGCTACTACCATGACACCACGGATCGCAGGCTTCTTGGTTTCGACGACAATTGGAACTTCTTTATCACCATTTCTGATGATGACCAGCGTCTCATCAGAAGATGATTCTTGAACTTTTCTTTGACCGCCCTCACGATCTGCTTCTTCTGTTGTTTGCGATTTGACTGATTTATTTTTTTCCAGCACTTTTTTATCTGATGAATCAATCGTTACAACCACGGTGACATCATCAACCCCAAGAATTTCCTGCAGTGCTTTTGTCAGCCGCTTTTCGTATTTTTCTTCATATTCAGCTATATCCTTGTTTCCTGAACTTTTGCTGAGGCCAAAGGTAGGAACATCCTCTGCTGCTGCTTTTTGATTCGTTGCGGCAGGTACATTGGCAGTACTGGTGTCATTCTTGAAGAGGATATTTCCGACAAGCATAAATGCTGCTCCAACACATAAAACCAATAGCATATACTGATATTTTCCCGGCTTTTTATCTGACTTCCCATCGTTTTTCAGCTGCTTTTTAAGCCAAGATAATGGTCCACGATTATTATCCATTTTCTTTTGAGATCCCCCCTTCTATGGAAACTTCGATTGTTCCTTTGGTTACATTCCATTTTTTCGAAAGAAATGCAGCAATTTTTTCAGTTTCTTCTGTTGGTTTTTTAGAAGGAAGAGGTGTATCAGTGTTTATTTCTATAGGTTTTACCGCTTCGACTGTCTTCTCACCTGATTCTGGCTGTTTCAGAAGAACCATTACCTTTTGGAGGTTTTTCGGGAAAGCTTGGTCACTTGCTTCGTTTGTTTGAACGTCAATTCTTGCGATCTCCAATCCGTATTGTTCCATCAACTCCTCTTTCACGTCCTTTTTCAGTTGGACAGCCATTTCTTCTAAAATATATGCATCTTGAGAGGCTTGTATTTCTTTTTTCTTTAAATCTATTGAATTTTTTAGATTTTTTTCTCCAGGAGTTTGGTAGGAAGGAATAGAAGCCAGGGTTGTTTCAAAATCCTTGGAGATTAATTTAAATAACGGGGTTAGAATTATAGCGATTAAGAGTAATCCTGNNTTTGCATGCTGGAATTGGGGATAAGCATATCTATAACAGTAGCTAGCAAGATAAATAGGATGATATTCGTTACCCATTCTTTTAAGAACTCCAACGTAGATCCCCCCCCCTATCGCATCATCATAGTCAAATTTCCTGCAGCCACAATAACGGTAATACTTAAAAAGAACATCAAAGATACGATTCCTAACGCAGCAAACACATAAATGACACTCTTACTGATAATATCTAGACATTTAATAATGGGCCCTCCTCCCAATGGCTGGAGAATGGCAGCTGCAAACTTGTAAATAAAGGAGATCATCAGAATTTTAAAAGCAGGAAAGGCAACGATAATCAGCAGAATGGCAACGCCGGCAATTCCCACTGAATTTTTTAATAACACTGAAGCACTAACCACCGTATCTGTCGCGTCGGTAAACATTCTCCCAATTACTGGTATAAAATTACCAGTAATAAATTTAGCAGTTCGAATGGTTATACCATCTGTCACAGCGGCAGATGCTCCCTGTACTGAAATTACTCCTAAAAATACTGTCAGGAACAGCCCCATTAGTCCGATACTCCAATTTCTGAGCAACTGGGCTAATTGGGTAACTTTATATTGCTCAGACATTGTACTGACAATGCTAAGCAGTGTAGCCAAAAATAGCAGTGGAAGAATAATATATTGCATGAAGATCCCGCTTACATTCATTAAAAACAAAATGACGGGGTGAAAAAATGCTGCTGATACTAGTCCACCTGAGGCAGCTATTAATGCCAGCAGCAACGGGATTAATGCAAGCACAAAGGAAATCATCGTCCCAATGGCCTCATTTGTATAACTGATGGCGATATGAAAACTGTTTAGTGCTAAAATAACGAGAACCATATAGACAATGGCATAGGCAACCTTACTAATATTGCTCTTTTCAAAAGCATTTTGCATAGATTGCAGGAACATGCTGAATACCGCCAACATGATTAAAGATCCTAGCAATTTGCCATTTGCGACAAATTCATGAAAGATGAACTTTAGAAATCCCAGTCCCCATTGTTTAAGGGAGAATTTTTTTTCACCTTTGATAAAATCATATAAGCTCCCCTTTTGACTTTCAGGAAGGTATCCACCATATTTCTCTGTAATGTCTTCCCAAAATTGCTTCAGTTCAGTTAAATCCAATGTTTCTAGCTGAGAATCTACCATTTCCTGCGGTGAAAGAGGTTTTGACGTTTCTTGAGACTCCTGGGCAGCTTGGACTTGTGGAATCAGAAAAAAATAGAATAAAAGGATGGTAATAGGAATCAACTGCAGCTTTTGCTTCATTTAACACACCTCTTCTTTTAAAAAGAAACTGCCTTGGCTAGCTTGGAATGAGATTAATAATGGTTTCAATAAGCACTGTCAAGATCGGTATCGCCATCGCTAAAATGATTACTTTACCTGCCAATTCAATTTTTGAAGCAATTGCACCTTGACCTGCATCCTTCGTAATTTGTACAGCAAATTCCGCAATATAAGCTATGCCGATGATTTTAAGAATGGTCTCAACATAAACTAAATTCACCTTGGCATTAACTGCCAGCCTTTCGAGCATATTAATAATTTCGTATATTTTATCTACTAAGAAAAGAAAGATTGTACAGCCTACGAACACAATTAACAGGAAGGCAAAATTTGGTTTTTGCTCTTTAATAATTAAAGCGAGAAAGGTGGCTACGAGAGCGATTCCGACTATTTTAATGATTTCAATCGTAGAGCCCTCCTTTCTATTGGAACAAAAAGACAGATTTTATTTTTTGGAATAAATCGTCAACAATCGAAGCAACTTGAAACAGGATGTAAATAAAGCCAAACAGGGTAACCCACTGGGCATATTCCTTTTTGCCAACCTGATCGAGTACTGTATGCAAAAAGGCAACGACAATCCCCACTCCGGCGATTTTAAAAATGATGTCTACTTCTAAACCCATTGCTTTTCCCCCTAAAATAATAAAATAATCAGTAATAGGCCCGACAGGAATCCCAGACTCTTTACCATTTTTTCATATTTTGCCTGCGCCTGAATGGCGTCTGCCTCCTCTCTTTCCAAATGAGATAGAGTCAGCATAATGTGTTTTTGCTGGGACAAGCGATCATGCCGGCCAAGGGTCTCCCCAAACTGCTTCATAATTTCAAATTCCCCTTGTTTTAGTGCGGTTGACTTCCATACCTCTTTTAAACTTGACTCCCATGCTTCTTTTACCGTAGTTTCCGTATCAGCTAATTTCTTTGCAAATGTTTCAAAAAAGTGGGACAGAGGCTTTGTCAACTGAGCTGCTAAACGCCTTGAAGCTTCGTGTAAGGGGGTATGTCCATACATAATCTCGGCTTCTAAGGATTGCAGAGCAGACCGCAGTGCCCTGAGCTGCCGTGGCCGCTCACTTAAATGTTTAGCTGCCTCAAATCCTGTTACAGTTGTCGCAACGATAATAAAAATCGCTCCAATCAGTTTAACCATTTATGTCACACTCACTTTT
>NZ_JBALNY010000036.1:24747-41885 GCF_036962145.1 Bacillus sp. JJ1764
GTCTTTACCCATTTCATCGAGAATGTGGGTAATCGTCCCAGGACCTGTTTTTCTGCTTAAAACGACAAACCGCTGAAAAATTCCCTGGCTAAGAATTTCCTTTAACGTTGGCCGACACTTTATCTCTTCCAAACTGCTGCCATGCGTGGTCATCATTAATTGTATCCCGGCGTGCACAGCTTCTTGAATCGCAGCCGCATCCTCCATTCGCCCGATCTCATCAACAATTAATACATCCGGGCTCATAGAGCGAATTAACATCATCATTCCCTCCGCCTTTGGACAGGCATCGAGGACATCTACACGATTGCCAAACGTCAATTGTGGAATTCCATTCACACAGCCAGCAATTTCGCTTCGTTCATCAACAATTCCTACTTTACATGCTGGGATGCCCAGTTGAACGCTTCCAGTTGAAATAAATCTGGCAATATCACGCAGCAACGTTGTTTTTCCTGTCTGCGGCGGTCCAATAATCATCGTGTTCTTCCATTTCCCTTCGAATAGAAAGGGGAGAATGGAATCAGCAATTCCTACCTTTTCCCTGGCAATTCTTATATTAAATGACGATATATCTGTGATCGCTTTGACCTTCCCATCCTCAAGAATTACTTTTCCGGCCAAGCCAATTCGATGTCCTCCCGATACCGTTATATACCCTCGCTTTAATTCCTCTTCCAGTGCATAAATAGAATGATGGCTTATTTTATTCATCAATTGAAAAGCATCTTCAGGTTCAACTATATTGGTTAGAAAGTGGGGGGCTCCTCTCATCGTTAATTCGATAGGTCGTCCAATCCGGATCCGTATTTCTTCCAGTGCTTCGATTTGGGCAGGAGGGATCTGATGCAGGAGTGATACAATCTTTTTAGGTAAAAAGTTCAGGATTGTTTCCATAATTAGCTATCTCCCTTTTTGCTCGTCTCATTAATTAAAATGTATTCATGCTTGGACACAATATGACTTTCAAATCTGGCAAATCTTCCAAATTTATCTCTCAATCTATTTTTTCCCCTTTTAATAGAAAATCGGAAAGGTACTTTTTATAGGCTAAAGCATATTTATATATGGATTACACGATAAAGGTGGGGAAAGAATGTATCCATATCAGCAGCCGCAAAAAAATAAACCCCCGGAAAAACCATTTGATTTGAAAGTAAACGGAGAAGGAGAATTGATGGTCCAACCGGATTCTGCCTCCGTTAATTTAGGGGTTATTACAGAAAGTAAAGAACTAATCACTGCCCAGGAACAAAATTCTCAAGAGACAGCTAAAGTGATTCAGGCCCTTACATCATCGGGGATTCAAAAAAACCATATTCAAACCTTTGATTATCGAATTGAAACAGATTATGACTACGATCAAGGGAAACAAATATTTCGTGGTTACAAAGTGACCCATATTTTAAAAGTAATCTTTGAAGATTTAAACATGATAGGAAAAGTGATTGATCAATCTGTCAAGAATGGTGTAAATTATATTTCAAATGTGCAATTTACCGTAAAAAACAAAGAAGTCTACTATCAAAGAGCATTAGTTTTGGCAATCAATAATGCGATTGAAAAAGCCAATACAGTTGCTAAAACTTTACATGTCATGTTAAATCCGACGCCAGTATCCATCATTGAGTCTGGTGCAAGTTTCCAATCTCCATTCCGTCAACCGGAAACAATGGTAAAAGGGATCTCCTCCACCCAAATAGAGCCCGGTCAAATTCAGGTGAAGGCCAGTATTTTGGCAGAGTTTCACTATAGAGCGACCCAATAAAAAAGGGAATGAACCCGTGATGAAGGTTCATTCCCTTTTTTTAGTCTTTATTACTAATCATATTTTTTAACCCATTTGTAAATCTGCATTTCCGTTACTGGTCCATTATAATGTTCTCTGATGACCCCCTGCTTATCAATTACAAATGTTTCAGGCTGGCCAGTAACATTAAATTTTTTGGACACCTTGGCATTATAATCAAATAAATAAGTCATTCCATCCTTATTATTCTCGGATTCTTTTTTTATACGATCAATTGTTTCACCGCGATTGATCATGAGTAAAGGGTATTTGTCGCCATAATCCTTTTGGTAGGCAGCCAGTTCTGGAAATTCTTCCTTACATGGGGCGCACCAGCTTGCAAAATAATTTAAGATTACTACTTTGCCCTTGTAATCAGATAGTTTGGTTGTTCCACCATCATAATTGGGCATTTCAAAATTATACGCTCTATCACCAACATCTGTATGCTTGCCGTTTGTCACCATGCTATAACCAAAAAAACTGAACAACCCAACTATGCCAATCAACACGAGTGATTTAACCACACGCATGTTCATCGAAATTCCTCCTGACAACCTCTACCTAGTTTACTTTTCAATTTGCTTTAAAAATTCTATTTCTTTCTTAAGCTTGCTTTGTTTACGGTCTAAAATGAATAAATAAGCAAAAATGATCACCCAGGCAACAGAATAGGCAGCATACATAAATTCGTAGTTCATCCGAAATTCCTCCTACCGTTCTAAACTTTCTCTGATTCTTTCTTTATACTGTTCTACTTTAATTTTCATATTTTCAAGCGTAACGCCCTTGTTTAATAAATAAGCATAAAGGATTGTAAATGTGGCGATCGATACTAATAAGGCCACTAACATCGAAGAAGTAATCCCTCCACCTTGTTGGTTTACACCATCACCGAATACAATGGGATGTAATTTCGTTTGCCACCAGCGAATCGCAAAGAATACGATAGGTACATCAACAAAGCCGATTACGCCAAAAACAGCAGCGAGCCTTGCTTTCTTGTCCCAAGCTCCATCCATATGGCGAACCATGATGTAGGCAACATAGATAAAGAAGAGGATTAAAGTTGTAATTAACCGCGGTTCCCATACCCACCAAGTATTCCAAGCTGATTTGGCCCAGATCGGCCCTGTTGTTAATACGATTAAGGTAAATACGATCCCAATTTCGGCAGAAACATAGGCATAGGTATCATATATTCTTTTACGCTTTACTAGAAACAAGACACTAAAAACACACGTGACAAAGAAGGCAAAAAAGGCAACCCAAGCTGAACTTACATGAAAATAAAAGATTTTCTGAGCAGCGCCCATTGTTTTTTCTTCTTCCGCATAAAGGAAAATTAAATAAAGGGATGCCAACATGGATATAACGGTCCCACCAAATAAAATTTTAGGTAAATTGGAGACCCTAGTTTCAGGCAAAGCTGAATCAGGAATTTCCGAATTCTCCCGTTCAAGATTTATACTCATGGCCTATACCTCCAGCACATAATCAATTAATAAAAGTGAAATCACAAAGAAAATAATATCGTAGGCTGTTACCATTTGTGTCCAAGCCAAAGCGCTGGATAATTTGCTCATATCTGATAAGATAATCCTGGTTGCTTGTGTTACACCAATCAGGATGGGGCTTGTAATTGGAAAAAGCAATAATGGAAGGAGCATTTCACTGCTTTTAGAATTGGCTGCTAAAGCAGCCAAGAACGTTCCAATTGAAACAAACCCAAAGCTTCCTACGAAGATGACGAGAATGAAATATGGGATGCTACCAAGCATTTTAAAATCAAATAATAAGAACAAAAAAGGAATTGAAACAAGCTCAACGACTAAGATCATGACGAAGTTGGCTAAAAACTTCCCCAAGAAAATGCTGGCAGCTTCCATTGGTGCGACTAACAAGCCTTGAATGGTATCATTTCGCTGTTCTGTGATAAATGAACGATTTAGCCCCAAAATGCCGGCAAATACGATAATGACCCAAATAACCCCTGGAATCACTGCTCTCATCGTATTGTTGGAGGGATCAAGGGCAAAGCTGAAAACAACGATGACCAGTGCTGCAAAGATAATTTGCGTGGCAAGGATTTGCTTTGTTTTTAACTCAGAGAGTAGATCCTTTTGCGCAAGAATGAAGGCTGACTTTAAGAGATTCATGATACCCCCTCCATCAGCTGTTCATATTTTTCGGATACAATATGTAATGCTTGTTTTTCAATCTTGAAATCGTCTACCATTTTTCCGTTTTTCAGAATGATAATTCGGTCGCAAATCTCGGCCGCTTGTTTAAAATCATGCGTTACCATTAATGTGGTTGTTCCTTTTTCTTTCATATTCAGAATGACATGATTTAGAATGGCAATAGCTCCTTGGTCTAAACCAGTATGTGGCTCGTCGAGGAGCAGAATTTTTGGTTCGTGAATAATCGCCCGTGCAATCGCAATTCTTTGAATCATCCCCCTTGAAAAGTTCTTAACAGGTTCATTTAAAAAGAAGGATAAGCCGACATCTTTTACTAGACTAATAGCTTTTTCTTCCACATTATGAACCCCGTAGAGCTTTCCGTAAAAAACAAGATTTTCTAAAGGAGAATAATGATCATATAACAGGCTGGAATGAGGTAAATATCCTAATAATTTTTTAATTTCGTTTTGTTGCTTTTTTAAGTCCAACCCATTCATTCGGATCGTTCCTGAAGTTGGCTTGATTAAGGAAGCAAGCACCTTTAAAAGGGTACTTTTACCTGCACCGTTTGGCCCCAATAAAGCTACCGTTTCTCCTTTTTGAATCGAGAGGTCCACGCCACGTAAGATCAGCTTATTATCAGCCTGCTTCGTTAGCTTGTTTATCTCTATCATTTTCAGTCCCTCCCCTTCGGAGCTGTTACTCTATGAAATTGCGTAAATTCATTTTTACTTGGACTAAATGTTGTTTATAAGCTTCTAGCTTTGCGTGGTATTCTTCCTCTGTCAGCTTTCCATCTCCAAAGGTTTCTTCAAGTTCTATAATCTTATCCATAATCGCCTTTTGCTTCGCCATCAATAGCTTAAAGGCTTGTTCTTCCTTGTCTGCTCCAAGTCTTTCCTCTTCCAGTTTTGCTTTTCTTCTGAAATAGATATAGTAGGAAATGCCTGCAAGCATCACCACACCAATGATGATGAGGAAAATATGCGGGTTAAATCGGTGCAATGGTGATTGTTCCCACATTCTTATATGACCTGGATTATGGAAAGCCGGTGCTGTATGAGTTACAGAGCTATTACTAGAGTTTGTGCTTGTGTCTGTTTGGGTTGTGGTACCTGCCGGCGGCTGTTTATCCTTGTCATATACAAGTGTGAAGGCTTGCTTTGCCTGCAAGTTTTCAATACTGTACCCGTTGTAATTTTGGTCCTCAAACTTGAAAAGTCCTTGATTGGTCGCCTGTACTCCGTTTACTTCAATGCTTCCTCTGCCTTCCGGAACAAGAATTTGCAAGGTTTGGACAGGATAGTCGACTGTTAATTTGATTTCCTTGCCTTTAGGAATTCGGTAGCTGTATGGCAGAACAGTCGTTTGATTTCCAGGTACCGGAGTTGTTGTAATAAACCCTCCATCTACCTGTTTAAAAGCTATTTGATTATCAAGGAAATTTAAGTCCTTGGCACCTTCAGGAAGAGTGACGTTTAAGACTGCCTCCCCCTGTCCATCACCTTTATATTCGTCTGCAGATGTATTGGTGTAATTCACCATGTTCATCATATTGGTAGACCCATCTTCAGCTGGGCTGACAACAATATAATGCATATCAATCAGAATTTTTGAATCAGTTGCTGCTAAACTATTCATCGGGATCAGCAGCATCAATCCTAGGAGGAGAACGGTGATTTTCCTGATCACTTTCCTTCCCCCTTTTTATGTTTATACATCTTCATTTGCTCTTCAATTTCACGTTCAACCTCTGCCATTAAGTCTTTGTCGGCTCGAACATGGGTCAGTTGCTCTTCTTCTTTCATGATATTGGCAACTTCAGTTTCATATTGTTTTTTCAAAATTTTATAATCTGTCGGTGAGATTTTATCCATCTTAAACTCAAATTCCAGTTCATTTAAAGTTGTTAACAACGATTCTTTTGTGGAAACCAAATTTGGATGATTGACCTTGTAACTAAATAATGGTTGCCACTTAAAAAACGGAGTCAAGATTAGAAATAGACAAATGAGCGCCAAAGCGGCGGTGAAAATGATTGAGACAATCGTGATATCGTGCATCTAGTTCACATCCTAAAGATACTTTTTGCGTTCCTCGTCAATGATGGAAGAAAGAATTTCTTCTTCAATTTCAACCTCGGTAGTTTGATTTTCAACAAGTTCCTCAGGCCCTTTCTTTTTCACCCATTTACGAATAACAAAGAAAAGAGCTGCAGCTGCTGCACCTAAAGCGGCAAATGGCAAAATCCAAGCGGTTAAACTAAAACCGCTTTTTTCAGGAGCTGTGAGGATTTCTTCCCCGTAGATTTTGACATAGTAATCTCGGATTTTGTCCTTGTCCCAGCCCTTGTTCATCATGCCAGCAAGATCCTTTTTAAACTCTTTGGTTTCATTACAGGTATTGGGATCACATTCGAAATGATCCTGTCCACATCCGCATGTACAACGAAACTGCGAAGCCACCGCTTTAAATTCCGCCGATTTATAATCGAACTCCTTAGCTTCTACCCGAAGAAATGATCCCTGGAAGATAACTACAAAGATGAATAGTCCTATATAAAATTTATATTTCATATTAAGACACCTCTTTACGTACCCCAGTATATCTAGGAGTAACATTTCCATATTTTCCATTCCAAATAGCAAAAAGTGCGCCAATCACGATGATAAAGGAACCAAACCATAACCAGTTCATCATTGGATTTACCTTAACTACAAAGGTAGCTTTTCCGTCATCTTCCCAAGCACTCAAAACAATGTATAAGTCTTCCTTCCATGAGGATATAATGGCTACCTCTGAGGAAGGCTGTTCCCAGTTTCCGTAAAACACTTTTTCTGGCTGATAAATACCAAGCTTTTTACCATCTCGAAATACGGTAATATCCGCATAGACAATATCGTTGATGCCTTCTTTCTTCTGATCCAGGCGTTCATAATTTAAACGATAATTGTTAATTTCAAGCGACCCGCCTAACGGAATGGTTTTCATCGTTTCTACATCATAATTTTGAGAACCGATGATTCCCATTGTGATGAAGGCAATTCCCAAGTGAACCATATATCCGCCATATCTGCGGCGATTTCTAATCATTAAGCGATATAAGGCAACGAGTGGCTTTTCCTTCGTCATTTTTCTTCTGGCCTTTACACCACGGTAAAATTCCAAAAAGTGAGTAATAAATAACAAAATAATAACTCCGTACCCAATGACAGCCCATGCTTTTTGTATGCCGAGAACCACCATTAGGACCATACCTGCCACCGCCAGGATTGCTGGGATTAAAAAGTTTTTTCTTAGATTTTTAACAGTCGATCTCTGCCAGGCCAACATTGGGCAAACCGCCATGACAAACATCATCGATAATAGGATGGGTGCTTCTACTTTATTAAAAAACGGAATACCTACAGTCACTTTTGTACCTCGAACCGCCTCGGATACTAACGGGAAGATGGTTCCCCAGAACACGGCAAAAGCAGCTCCGACTAATAGTAGATTATTAACTAGGAAACTACTTTCTTTCGAAACAAAGGACTGAAATTCTCCTGTGCTTCGCTTTAAGAGACTGTATCTGCTCATTAATACATAAAGCCCGCCAATTACGGCTATTGCCATAAAAATTAAGAAATATAATCCGAGATTGGAATTGGCAAAGGCGTGTACAGATGTTAAAACACCACTTCGAACTAGGAAGGTTCCGAACAAGGTCAAGGCATATGAAACAATAATTAAACTAATGTTCCATACCTTCAGCATATTTTTTCGTTCTTGTATCATCACAGAGTGTAAAAAAGCTGTAGCCGTTAACCAAGGCATAAAGGAGGCATTTTCGACTGGATCCCATGCCCAATATCCACCCCAGCCAAGTTCAACATATGCCCACTGACCACCAAAAATATTTCCAAGACTTAAGAACAACCAAGCAATAATCGTCCACCTTCTGGTCATTTTAATCCAGAAGTCATCTACGTTTTTTAAGATTAGTGCTGCCATTGCAAATGCAAATGGTATAGCAAGTCCAACATAACCAAGGTAAAGTGTTACGGGGTGGATAATCATCCCAGGATTTTGCAGCATTGGATTCAAACCTTTACCTTCGGTTGGAACATGATCTAATAGCACAAATGGCTTTGCGACAAATCCTAGGATAAAGAAGAAAAATACAGCATTAGCCAATAGAATAGAGGAAATGTAAGGAACCATTGGGTTTCCCCTCATTTTTCTAGAAAAGGCAATCATGATGGAATACAGTGTTAAGAAAAATGTCCAGAGAAGCAATGACCCTGCATTACCTGCCCATAAAGCAGTGAGTTTATATATAATCGGTAGTTCACTGCTGGTATAGTCATAAACATATTCATATTGGAATTGCGAAGTGGCTAGCAGGTAGAATAAGGAAATCATCGCCATTGCTGCACAGACAAGTAAAGCAATCATTCCACCTTTACCACTGTTAATCAATTTCTGATTCTTTGTACTGATCCCCAGTGTCATGATGAGGAGTGAATAAATCGCAACAGCTAATCCAATATAGATTGTTGCGTTTGCAAATAAAGTCATTTCGTCACCTTCTTATGTTCGCTATTGGTTTTCTTTCGGTGGCTTATTCAAAAATTTTTCATGCTTTTTAGGATCATAATTTTTCATATCCTTGCCTTCGTATTTAGAAGGGCATCTTGTTTTAACCGATTCGGCTTTAAAGGTGTCCTTTTTAGTTGGAGACCCTTGAAGGATACAAATAACGCCATCTGAGAAGTTGTCTGGTTTTGTACCGTGATACACTACATGCATAAGGCTTCCTTCTGTGTCTTTCACATCAAACTTCAATTCAATTTTGTCGGGATTCCATTTGATTGAGTCTTCTACTAACAATCCCTCTACGGTAACAAAATCATCTTTATGATCCTTTTGAGTGGCTAATAGATCGTTAAGCTTTAATTCTACACCGCTTGAGCCGGGAGTAGCAGCCATTAGTAAGAATACAATAGCTCCGGCAATAAGAAAGCCCCCTAGTAAAACTAGCGTATTTTTCTTCATTCCCCTCACCCCATTAGATTAATTTTTTCATTTCTTCCTCGTACATTTCTTGATCAATTTTCCCCGTTAACAATTTTTTGCGCAGTTCTTTTTTGGCCTCTGCATTAACAGCTTTGTTATCTTTTTTGCCTGGTGTTGATTTATTCTGATGAGACTTTGGATGTTTACCTGATTGTGCTGGTCTCTTTGAATTCCCTTTTAAACCTAAATAGACAAAAAGACCTGCAATGATAATGGCAATTCCGATAATAGATGCCCCACTGGCACTGATAATGGGCCGGCTGCTATTATCTTTACTGTTCTTTGTGATTTGATCAGTTGCGGTACCGTTTACACCTGTGTGGTTTTTATCGTTAGGAGGATTCTTCTTACTTATTGCCTCCATGGATGATTCCGTGCCGTCCTTTTTATAAGCGAAGGTATATTTTAAAGGCTCGCCTATTTTCACATTTTTATATTGATAAAAATATAATTCTTCACCATATTCGTTTTGGCTATTTTCTTGGGCCTTTGGCTCAATTTGAATATTTTTAGCATTCATGGGTGCATAGAAAACTACATCTAATTGTTCAATTTCTGCATTATTCGTAAATTGGTATGTAAAATTTTTTTGATCCTTTACACTAATTGATTGTGTGTAATATTCAATGACAAAGCTGTATGTAGCATTATTCTTGAGCGTGCTTTTTGGCTTCCAAGTAATAACTCCTTTCTCCTTATCAACATCGAAAGGGCGTTGGACTTCGGGTTCATTTTCTTTTGGAAATTCGGCAACTAACGCTGTTTCAAACCCTTTTTCATTTACCGGGACAGGAATTTCTACCTTTCCATCAAAATCTTGACCACTATTATTCGTAATCGTACCGTACATTCCCACCAGTAAAGAAGGAACATTTCTGGATGACCAATCTTCGGGATAATCAAATTCTGGCATCACTTGAATCTGCATGGACTTATAAGGGAACTTCTCCGCAGCGAAAGCGCTTTCCGCATTGGCTTTTGGGATAGCCAAACTGGTTATAAAAGCTGTAATGATGAATAAGGCCAAAATCTTTTTTTTAAGCATCGTAATCCTCCTTGGTAAAAAACGACTTCCATTTTTTACTATAGTCCTCTTAGAAAAAATATAATCCTTATCTCCCTTGAGTTGTTACCTCACTATTGAACATTTTGTTAAAGGATACAAAACGTTTTGTTTTTGACAAAAAATAACCACAAAAAGTTCACATTTCCCAAAATTGGGTTATTTTCGCAGAAAAACCTTGAGCCCTTTTAAGAGTCAAGGTTTTTGAATTTCTTCTAATGAACGAAGGTAGGAAACAATATCACTAATATCCTGTTGGCTTAATTGGCGTACTCCCTCCAGACCTTTTAGTGATGGTCCCATCCTAGTATCTTCACGACCGTAAGCGGTCCAGATCCAAAGTTGTTTATCGGTGGTGTATTTCAAAAATTGCGGGTTTGCGAGAGCTGTACCCATCTTTATTTTCCCTGCTCCTGCTTGTCCATGGCAGGTAAGACAATAGACATTATATTGTTTCAGCCCGCGGTTCGGGTCACCGGCAACCGTTTTTGGCACTTTATATTTAGTATCCTCAGATTGCCAATCCCTCATAAAAGCAACGACATTCTGGAGCTCTTTTTCAGATAATCGTGGCCCATATTCCGGCATTCCTGTCCCCTCACGACCGTATTTAACATAATGATAAAGATCTTTGTCGGAAACAGAATTCAAAAAGACTTGATTGTTGATGGCAGTACCGGCTTTTGCCCCCTCCCCTTTTCCAGTTTCGCCGTGGCAGATTAAACAATTTTGATTATAGGTTTTTTCCCCGGCCGCAACAGCTTTTTTATTACCGCTTCCAAAAATGGGGGTATTACTTATTGCAAAAATAATTCCAATAATAATTAGAATGTAAAAACTAATTAATATTTTTTTCATGGGTTACTCCTTCGGTTCGGGTGTTGGAGTTGGTTCCCCTTGGTTTCCGTATTTTCCAGTGATCAGTTCATAAATCTTCTTAGGACTTTTTCCGTCAAGATGCATATCTACCGCCTCCCGGGCGATATCGACACAAACGTCTCACGATATACCCATCGAGTCCCATTCTTTAACATCTTTATTTGAACCAAACTGACCTATAAAGCAGTCAAGATTGCTCTTATGGCCATCTGACGCATAGCATCCGCAATAGCAAGGGACTTGCGCCAGCACTTCAGGATATTTTGAAGCCATCACATACGTTTCTTGGACTTTCTTTGGAGCATTTAAAACAAAATCTGGAAATGGCTCATGTTTTTTATCAAGTGTCCATTTCTGGTCTTCTAATTTTGAACCGCATCCTGCCGCAATTAAAACAATGGCTAGGCAAAGCATAAAAAGAGAGGTTAATCGTTTCACGTTGTCACCCCTTCCAAATGGTTATTTTTACATTTATTTTAACAAATAAAACTTTGGTAATAGGTTCACAATTATTACTAAATAGTGAAAGATTCAAATCTAGTGAAAGTAAAAATATTGAAATCTACATGATAAAAACGGCCTTTCCTATTAGGATCAAGCCGCTTTACTCCCTTATTCAAGACTTACATATTCATGCCGCCATGTCCGCTCTGTCCAATCGATGGATCTATCATTCCAAAAATCATCGCAATGTGGGCAACAATTAAAAACATACCGACAAAGAAGGCATGCACTTTCAATTTTTCTTCTGAAGATTTATTTTTGTAAATAACCCCTAAATCCACAAGTGCCATACCTAGTAGTGGCACAACGCCAAGAAGATAGAAGGTAACTGCGACAACATCGATCCATCCCTTCCAACCTCCATTTACAGTTAGAGGAATATAAGCGGTTTTCATTAAATATAGAAAAATTCCAGTAAAATAGATCCCTGCAAAAATACTGACTGCTTTATTTACCATTCTTAAGGTGCCATTTAAATTTCTCGTGAATAAAATGGCAAGTTCTGTTACTGCTATGGTTTCCGCACAAATAACAGGTACTGCCATAAAAATCAGGAGATTCCAAGGCTGGTTGTCCGCCAAAAGCCCCATATAATGTGTCATGTTCATCAGACATCTGCTCCTTTTATTTGGATTACCCTTTTAATTTAATAAATAAATGTGCAGAAAGTTTGGAGAAACTTTGGATAATTTGTAAATAGAAAAAAGCCTTAGTACCGTAAATATACGGTACTAAGGCTTTTTGGACTAAGCTCTTGATACGTAAGTAGCTTCAGTAGTATTAATAATTAACTTATCTCCCTGATTAATGAAGAACGGCACTTGAACAATTAGCCCCGTCTCAAGAGTAGCTGGCTTGGTACCGCCTGATGCTGTATCCCCTTTAATTCCCGGCTCTGTTTCTGTTACTTCGAGTTCTACTGTGTTTGGTAATTCAACCCCAAGTGTTTCAGTTTGGAACATCAGGATGTGAACTTCCATGTTTTCCTTTAAGAACTTTAATTCATATTCAATGCTTGTTGCAGGCAGTTCAACCTGCTCATAAGATTCCATATCCATGAATACATGCTGATCACCGCTAGCATATAAATATTGCATTTTGCGGTTATCAATTTGCGCCTTCTCGACCTTTTCACCGGCACGGAATGTTTTTTCTTGAATAGCTCCATTGCGAAGATTACGCAGCTTTGAACGAACGAATGCTGCCCCTTTACCTGGTTTCACGTGTTGGAAATCAATGACGCGCCAAATACCGCCGTCTACCTCGATGGTTAATCCTGTACGGAAATCGTTAACTGAAATCATATTTGAACCTCCTAAAATAATTACAAAATGATGAGATCTTTAGTTGAATGAGTAAGAGCCTCATTTGAATCCTTTGTGATTAAAGTATCATCTTCAATCCGGACACCGCCAAGCCCTGGGATATAAATTCCTGGTTCACAGGTTACTACCATGCCTGGTTCCAATACAAGATCCGATTTGGCAGAAAGCGCTGGTCCTTCATGAACCTCCAGACCAATCCCATGTCCAGTGGAATGTCCAAAGTATTCTCCATAGCCCTTCTCTGTTATGTAGTCTCTTGTCAAAGCATCTGCTTGCTTGCCGGTCATTCCAGGTTTAATTCCGTCCATACCGCGCAATTGGGCATCTAGAACAATCTGATAAATTTCTTTCAGTTTTGCATCCGGTTCACCAACAGCAACGGTTCTTGTAATATCAGATACATAACCTTTATAGTAAGCACCAAAATCAAGAGTGACCATGTCCCCGTTTTCTATAGCCTTCTCACTGGCAACACCATGTGGGAGAGCAGAACGAAATCCTGAAGCAACAATGGTATCAAAGGATGAAGAAGTTGCTCCGGCTTTTCTCATAAAGAATTCTAACTCATTCGTTACTTCGAGCTCTGTTTTTCCTGGACGAATAAAGTCCAAAATATGTTTAAATGCGGCATCAGCTATATCCGCTGCTTCCTTTAATATCTTAATCTCTGCATCAGTCTTTATCAAGCGTAACTTTTCAATAAGTCCTGAAATTGGAACAAGTTCTGTTTCTACTTCCTTTTCATATACATTGTAGGATGAAAAAGTCATGTATTCCTCTTCAAAACCAAGCCTTTGAATCCCTAATTTTTTTGCTTGTTGGGCAATTTCTTTAGGGATTGATTCTGAAAACTTAATAATTTCAAAGCCATCACACTGTTTTGTGGCTTGTTCAATATAGCGGAAATCGGTAATAAATTGCGCCTTTTCCTCACTTATTAATACAACGCCTGATGTTCCTGTAAAATTGGAAATATAGCGGCGATTAAAAGGGCTAGTCACCAGCATACCGTCAATTCCATGTTTTGAAAACTGTGATCTTAAGTTATCTAATTTAGTCATAGGGTTTCCCTCTCCTTCTCTATTCCTTTTAAGGACAAAATCATTTTATCATAACCGCTTAATTCAGACTATTTTCAAATTAAGATGCAGCTTCATTTTCTTGTACTATTCTATTCTGGTACTCATAATTAATTGAATAACCGATAAATATTCCATAGAGAGTATATAAGCAAATAGAACTAATAATGGTGTCTCTGTTCAGATCTCCAATTGGTTTTATTCCTGGAAAAAGTGGATTCAACACAAAAAACACGATCAGGAACAGGAGGATCCCATATCCGATTCCGAACCACATTCCAGGGAATTTCCTTAACAAAGCATAATAGAAGAATGCCGCCCCAATGGATAAAATTCCAAAAATAACAATTGAAACTACCGTTCCGATCCATCCATACTTCCAATTCCCCATCACCCACTCCTCCAATATCACACTTGGGCGAATCTGAGTCATATTAAAATAATAAGCTATAGATCCTATAGTCCCCCAAAAAATACCTCCAAATAATCCCGTCCAAAAAACCATTGCCGGAAAGGACATAGCTTTTGGATAGACCGATTTCTGTTCATCAAACATCATAAAACCTCCATTTACCAACTATTGAATCTGACCAATTATGATTTTTTGAATATAGAAACTCCATTCTTTTTACAAAATAGATTGGCTCGGTATATTCCGCTTTTATTATGCCCTTTTGCTTTCAATCCCTTTCATAAAAAATTTTTCTTAAATAACTGGAAATATAAAGTCATTTCCTAGAGGTTTTTTCACTTTTCTAGTAGAATTAAAGTAAGTACATACAGATTTTTTCTGATATGGGCAACTTTGGTATAGGTTGGTGTGAATACAGATGTCTAATACACAAAAGAATATCTATGGCGGCCAGGCGGTCGTTGAAGGAGTCATGTTTGGAGGCAAGTACCATTATGTAACGGCTGTTCGCAGAAAAGACCATTCTGTTGAATATTATCATTTGCCCCGAAAAGCTAATTCTTCATTATTATCAATAGTAAAGAAAATCCCCTTTATTCGCGGGATCATTTCTATAATTGAAGCGAGTGCGAATGGCTCCAAACACTTGAATTTTTCCACTGAGAGATATGATGTTGATCCAAAAGATGACGAGACGATAAAAGAAAAAGAAGTGTCCAAATTAACTATGTACCTCGGAGTAGCCGTCATTGGGGTTATTTCATTCCTTTTTGGAAAATTTGCTTTTACTCTAATTCCCGTCTTTCTTGCTGTCTTAACAAAACCAATCTTTCCATCCGATTTTGAACAGGTGTTAGTCGAAGGATTATTTAAATTGATTCTATTGCTTGGATATATTTATTTCGTTTCCTTAACCCCTTTGATCAAAAGGGTGTTTCAATACCACGGTGCTGAGCATAAAGTAATTAATACCTACGAAGCAGGAGCGGATTTGACGATTGAAAATGTTCAGGCTCACTCCCGTCTTCACTACCGGTGCGGAAGCAGTTTTATTCTATTTACGGTCATTGTCGGTGTATTTGTTTATATGTTGGTTCCAACGACTCCATTATGGCTACGAATTGTAGATCGCCTTTTGTTAATTCCTGTTGTATTAGGAATTTCCTTTGAAATTCTACAATTGACCAATAAGTTGCGGGATCTTCCTATTTTAAAATATCTTGGTCTTCCCGGACTTTGGCTTCAGTTATTAACGACTAAGGAGCCTAATGATGAACAAGTGGAAGTGGCCATTTTATCATTTAAGGAATTGCTTAGAAGGGAAAATGAATCTCAAAGTAAATGTGACAGCGAAGAAATTGTTTAAACTTTATATTTAAGTGTTTAAAAGATTAAAAAAATGCTTATGATGCTCTTAGGGAGGTGGCTTTCTTGAAAAATCGGACATCACTTTTTGTAGTTTGGGGACTTATTATTTTGGCCTTATTAGGTCTGTTTAGTACCATTACGTCTGACCCGGCTGGTTTTATTCAAAATATAGCCATTTTTGCTGTAATTGGTTTATTGATTTATTTCCTCTTTCGGAAATTTTCAACTTCAACCCCTCAGAAAAAAGAGCAGAGGGCATTTATTAAAGCTGCCAAAAAGTCAAAAAAACGTCTGCATCAAAAGGGTGGAGATACTAATATAAAGACCTCCTCTCTCGGGTCATTAACAACATTAAAGAAAAACAAGACAAAAAAGAAATCCCCTGCACATCTTACTGTGATTGACGGCAAAAAAAACAAAAAGAAAAATCGGGCTTCCTTTTAAAGGGCCCGATTTTTTCTTTTTAATACCCCCACTGATTTAAGAATTTTCTTGCATACTCCCGCCCTAACTGAACTAACTCTTGCTTCTTGGTTTCTGTTAAGTGAAACTCAATGGAAAGAATTCCGTCAGTGGGTATGAAAATAATATTTGAAGCATGTTTTTTGGATATATACCTAGCATCATGAGCATCTTTCATGGTTTCAAATAGTGCCTCGAAAAGCTCAATCGCATTGGCAATTTTATGTTTTTCATGCTCATATTCATTTGAACTTAGCTTAATTCCCAGTACGGGGCGTACTTTTTTAACATTTTCCTTATCAAATAACCACATGGGAAAATTACTTAAAACACCGCCATCCACAACCATATTCATCCCATCCGCAGTGCGTATTTTAACAGGTTCAAAGAAATAAGGTATACTACAGCTCATTCGAATCGCCTTTGCAATTGAAAATGAACCAGGTGAAATCCCGTACTTCTCTAGATCATCCGGCAACACAATCATTTGGCCATTTGAAAGATCAGAGGCAATTACCCTCAATGCTTTTGGTGGTAAGTCAGAAAAGGTTCTTAACCCTTTTGCTTCCAATTTTTCTTTTATCCATTTTTCCAGCTCATTTCCTTTATATAGCCCCAGCTTCCAATATAAAAACATCCATTTTGCCAGTTTGAAAGGAATAATCGTTTTACGTGCATCCAACATTTTAGATAACTCAACAGCATCCACTAACTCGTAAACTTCCTTACTGGTATATCCTGCAGCAATTAATGCTGCAATTATCGATCCGGCACTAGTGCCGGCAACCCTGACAAACCGCAAACCCCTGCTCTCAATTTCTTCATAGGCTCCAATTAAAGCAAAACCTTTGATGCCACCTCCGGAAAAAACACCGTCGATATTCATGGAAGCCACCCCTATTGAATACTCATTGTTACATCTTTAAGCAGAAGCATGCAAAAATAGTACACAGGACAAGGAAAAATATATTATTTTTTAATCAAAAGGCTGTATTAAAGAACAGTGTTGATTT
>NZ_JBALNY010000036.1:41992-57989 GCF_036962145.1 Bacillus sp. JJ1764
CTCCCCGAAACGCCCACGAACCGCTTGCACCTAGAGCGGAAATCAACAGACAAGTTTAACAAAGCCAATCTAAAAAATTCGTTCATGAAGTGTTACTATTTTTTCCACATTTTGTTCACTGGCAGGCTATATTCTTCATACCGCCAACATATCCATTTCTTATAATTTAATAAAGAAAGATTGTTAAATACATAAGAAAGCAGGGGCTTGTATGAGGCTAAAAAAAATCAAGCTGAAAGTATACGATATGACCTGTAATTCCTGCGAAAACAGGGTAGTTAGAGCAGTTAAGAAATTGAAAGGGGTAACAGATGCACAGGCAAGTTTTACCGGTCAATATGCCGAAGTTACTTTCGATGAGGACCACTGTAGCATTAGCCAAATAAAAGAAGCCATTCACCATGTTGGTTATAGTACTGAAAATGCAAAAGGATATAAATTAATTGGAATCTTCATTATTATTGCTGCCGTTGTTTTACTCGGAATCAATACCGGAAGTTTTAATATGGATGATAGACTCAATAATGCCTCCTACGCTGTATTATTTGTTGTTGGCGTGATTACTTCACTCCATTGTGTCGGGATGTGCGGGGGGATTATGCTTTCACAGACGATAAAAAATGAAAGTCAAAGTAAATGGGAAGCCATAAAGCCTGCCCTTTTATATAATCTTGGCCGTGTTGTGGCCTATACATTAATTGGAGGAATCATCGGTGCAATTGGTTCTGTTTTTGCGATGTCCTTAACAGTGAAAGCAGGACTGCAACTATTTGCAGGAGTATTTATGATTATCATGGGGTTCAACATGGCGGGATTTGGTATTTTCAGAAAGTTGAATCTCAAATTACCTATACCTGTGTCAGTAAGAAAAGTAATGCAAAAACCGAAACCGAGAACACCCTTTTTTGTAGGACTATTAAATGGTTTAATGCCTTGCGGTCCTCTGCAAACCATGCAAATTTACGCTCTAGGAACTGGCAGTGCACTTAGTGGCGCTCTTTCCATGTTTATGTTTGCAATCGGGACTGTACCGCTAATGTTAACCTTTGGTGCTTTAACTGGACTGTTGAGTAAGGGTTATACAAAGAAAATCCTCAAATTCAGCGGAATATTAATTGTTGTGCTTGGGTTGATCATGAGCAATCGTGGTCTTGCTTTAGCAGGAATGAATATTGGCCCTACTACAATGCTGTCCAATGTGGGAGCCTTTGGAAAAAATGGAGCCAATTCAAATAATGCCGTTAAAGCTACCATAAAAGATGGCATACAAGTGGTCAATATGAAAGCAAATGTTTATGGCTATACTCCGAATACTTTGTATGTAAAGAAGGGAATTCCGGTTAAATGGGTGGTGGACGCTGAACAGCTTACTGGCTGTAATAATACAATCGTCGTCCCTGATATGAATATCCAACAAAAACTTCAGGATGGAAAAAACATTATTGAATTTACACCTGGTGATGAAGATATACCATTCAGTTGTTGGATGGGAATGAAGCGGGGCACCATTAAAGTGGTCGATGATTTAAAAAATGTATCTGTTACCAAGAGCGATGCAACCGGAATAGATTCTTCGACGAAATCTACTAGCAGTCAAACTCAAGCACAATCAAAACCCAGTATTTATGGAGATGACCTTAGCAAAGTAGCTACTGATCGATTGATTAAGAAAGTACAAGTAGTAAATAACGAGAAAAATTTTGTTGTTAAGGGAATCGGATATGAATTAGAGCCCATCGTTATGGTCGTAAATAGAGGACTTAAGACAAAAATGTCATTTGATTTAACGCAGTTTGACCAGAATGATGGATATTTTTTAATCATGAATGCTAATACAAAAGAAATGGTCACTGATTTTAGCGGAAAACAAGGAGTAACAAATGTAGAATTTACGATTGATAAGTCAGGTACTTATGGAATTTATCTTAATGAAGAAGATTTAATTGGGTTGATTGTTACTGTGGATGATCTGAATGCAGTTAACCTAGAAGAAATCAGAAGTAAATTTCTTAAGTAATCTATCATAACAGAAAAGAGAGCTTTGATTAGGTTGGGGCCTGTTCAAAGCTCTTTTTTCTATACTCTAGTTTTTTGAAAAAAAATAGTAAACCTTGTACCTTTGCCAATGTCACTTTCAATTTTAGAAATAGCATTATGATGTTCTAAAATATTTTTCACAATGGTTAATCCTATTCCAGTACCCTCAATTTGATTTCTGCTCATATCTCCCCGGTAAAGTCTTTCAAATATATATGGTAAATCTTCCTTCTCAATCCCGATCCCATTATCAATTACCTCAGCCACAATCTCATGATCCGTTTCATATAAGTTAACGAGGATCGTGCCACCCTTTTTAGTGAATTTTAGAGAATTAGAAATTAAATTAATAAATACTTGTTTTAATTGATCCTTATCAGCGAAAACTCGGTATTTATTGTTAGGTTGTATACTATATTGCAATTTAATGTCTTTTTGCTCAGCAACCAAATAAAATTGATTGCATGTATCTGTAATAATCTCATCGAGAAAAGTGATTTCATAATGAAATTTCGCACCTTCAGATTCGAACTCTTTTAATAGATTGAGGTTATTAACTAGTTTACCAAACCGAATCACTTCTTCATTTAAATAAGACAATTTTTCAGTTGTGACAGGAAAAACACCATCGATCATTGCTTCTAGATTATTTTGAAGGACATTTAGCGGAGTCCTTATTTCATGCGAGATATCCGAAACTAACCTTTTCCTAAGCGTATCTTGATATTTTAACTTGGACGCCAAAACATTGATACTATTTCTTAAATCTTCAAGCTCTTTTATGTTACTTTTTTTATGGATCTCTGTATGATAATTCCCACCTGAAAGTCTAACTGACATTTTTGCCACTTCACGAATTGGGATTGAAAATTGTTTGGAAAAATAGAGGCTTAGACATACAATTATGAACAGTGTTATGACCGCACTGACTACAATACTTTTATTAATAGAAGCCTTAAAGTTCTGATCTTCCTCTGTTAAGAGAACCGATGAATACTGCCCAATGCTGACATAACCAACTTTTTTATGATTAACATTAATTTTGAACGTTTTCGTCGTATAGACACCCGTATTTTTCACAGGCATGGATGCATTACTCATTTGTTTCTTAATGTCCTTTGGATTCATTCCCCACACTGGTTTTTTCTCTTGATCCATAAGCGTTAAACAATAATTCCCCATATACGCTTCATGCATTAACTCAATCCCTGTATTCTCTGTCCACTTTCCATCTCTTTTATAGGCGTCTTCAAAATAAGTGACAATCCTTTGATACCGATTATTTTGGATATCTACCATGTATTGATTAAATTTGCTGGTTACAGTGATATTAACGAATAATGTAATAAGAAGAATGGCAGCAAATGTACAAATAAACATTAAAATACTTAGTCGTTTACTGATTGAATGCACTACCCTTCACCACCAAATTTATATCCTGCCTTCAAAACAGTCACAACATATTTTGGATTTTTTGTATCCTCTTCTATTTTTTTTCGGATATTTTTAATGTGGACATCAATGGTTCTATCAAATCCTCCATAATCTTCTCCATATACTTGATGAATGAGTTGATCTCTTGATAACACTTTACCTTTATTCATAGCAAGAACCCTTAATATGTCAAACTCATTGGGTGTGAAAGGAATCTCTTCATGTTTAATCTTTATTGCTCTTTTATCACAATCAATTATTAAATAGCCGTCATCATAAACTACACTTGCTGAGGGAACAAGACCATTTAATCTTCTAAAAAGAGCATTTACTCGTGCCGTTAACTCTCTAGGACTCAATGGCTTCACTAAATATTCATCTGCCCCAAGATTTAAACCCTCAATCTTATCATTTAATGAACCTTTTGCAGTTAGCATAAAAATATGGACATCGGAACTGTTGCGAATAATTTTGCAAACTTCCTCCCCACTAATATCCGGAAGCATCAAATCAAGTATGACTAGGTTAAACTCTACTGATTTAAATAGATCTACCCCAATTAATCCCTTAACAGCACAATAGACTTGATACCCTTCTTTTTCCAGATACCCTTTTATGACCTCAGCAACGCTTTCCTCATCTTCAATTAGTAGAATATTGTTCATACTATTCACCTTAAGAATCTGAATTTTTATAACCCTTACATTCAGTATAAAAGTTGTTTATAGTGAATAAATGTAAAAGGACTGACAATTATGTGTCAGTCCCATTCTTATTACAATTTTCAACAAAATACCAGTAACTTCTTGTTCTCAAAACCTAGTTAAAACTTGCCCATCATATCGTCCATGTTATCCGTGCTCATTTTTTGAAACGTCTTGCTGGGCATTGCTCCATTTGTTCCATGACAAGCTTCATACATATCCTTTAACTCTTTTTCCGTTAAATCAGGATGCATCTTTTCCATGTAGGGTTTCATTTGTCCAAAGTTAAAAGTTCCATTTCCATACCCGTTACTTTGAGCAAAGACCACAGTACCAACTCCCAAAATTAAACTTGCACTTAAAATACCAACTGCTAATTTTTTCAATTTTTTCATCTCCTTTTCTATTTATAATTCAATTTTATTAAAGGATTATGAAGAAAAAATGGAGTTTTATTGTTTTCTAGAAATATACAATAACCTACCAAAAATAAAATATTCTTTATTAAAAAGGGAACTTTAAGACTTTTTCTTAGGATTCTTTTTTGTTTCTCAATATTAACAATTGATCCAGTTTCTTCGATAAACTGTCATTTTCATGAATATTAAAAGAGCACAAAATACACAAGTCATGTAAAAAACTTGGATATTTCGTGCTCTTGAACTTTTTCCTTATATGTTAAACTGACCATTATCTAATGGTATAGCCTCTGAGAAAATATGCTATTAATTAGTCTTTGGTACGAAAGGAATCTAAAAAAGGTAATAAAATCTTATTTTTCACATGCAATATAGTCATGATCACGATCTTTACTTTTATTTGCATCATAAAGTGCTTGAGACACAAAAGGTTTATAATAAGTTTTACCACCTTTGTTTTTTACAGAAGCGCTTCGAGCGACTCCACCCCTATAGACTTTGTTTAATTCCGTACAGTTCTTATAGGTAATAATTTTAGTACTAGCTTCAGCAACATTTGTTGATGAATAAGATACACCTAAAATTAGTCCACTAGCTAGTAAAATCCCACATACTTTTTTCATGATTCTCCTACTTTCCAATAAATATCAGTTAAAATATTAATCTATATAAGGGATATTTTCAACCGAGTTTTTATTACAACATAAATATACTAATGCTAAAAAAGCGTATATTAGATAAAGCAAATGCTGAGAAAAGTAAGTAAATACAGCTAATGGAGCTGAATAAACCACTAATTTGACTCATTTTAGTTTTCTAGGCATCTCTTTAATACTGAGTACTTCTTAAATTACTGAAGAGTGCCCTCCATACTAAAAAGTTAACGGACAGATTATTTTTAAAGTTTTTTTAAATTTTTACTTGATAATTTTTCCATTCTGTTTTAAATTATAAATAGTAATTGATCAATCACTAACTAAAAGAGGGATGAATATCTATTGTTAAAAAAACAGCAAAATGCAGTAAACCGACGTGATGAAATTATTTCAGCTGCTATTGAAGTTTTTGCACAAGAAGGTTATTATCGTGCAACTACAATGAAAGTGGCTGAAAAGGCAAACATTTCTCAACCATATATTTTTCGTTTTTTTTCATCAAAAGAACTTTTACTTGAGGAAGCATTAAAAGTTTCTTGGTCAAGAATTAATGCTTCCTTCTTACAAGTTATTCAATCTGCAACCGCTGAAAATCTTGAAAAGGAACTTATCTCAGCTTACACCGAGATCATGAAGAATAATGAAAATGAAATTTTGCTGCAAATGCAAGCACAAACGATTAGAGAAGAAAATATTATAAAAGTTATGCAAGAAGAGTTCATGGCGATTCAATCTACTGTATTGAATGCCTTTAAATCCAGAGGCTTAGTGAACCCCTCTGAAAAGACATTGTTGTTTTTAGCAAGAGGTATGCTATGTAATATTTCTTTCGCATTGCAACTCCCACAACTAATGAAAATAGACGATTAAGTATCGTCTATTTTTAAAAATAAATAGTTATTGATTAATCACTAACTAAATTAAAGGAGGATTTTTGAATGAAAAAAGTGATTGTTTTAGGTGCAACCGGTGGTACTGGAACCGCAATTGTTGAGGAGTTACTAAACAGGGGGATTCCAACCATAGCGTTTGGACGCTCCCTTACGAAATTGAATCAATTAAAACAAAGATTCGGGAATACAGAGTTATTAAACTTACAAGTAGGAAATGCATTTGATGAAACGAGTATATATGAAGCTTCAAAAGACGTGGATGTAATCTTTCAATGTGTAGCTGTTCCCTATCACGAAATGGAAAAATCACAACTCACTTTAGGTAAGGCTGTCATGACGGCAGCAGATAAACTAGGGAAAAAAATTGTATTTGTAGATGGTATTTATCCTTATGGGAAAGCAACAAAAAAATTTGTAGATGAAGATCACTCCAAAAATCCTCATACAAAAAAGGGGAAAATTAAGCTTGAATTAGAAAGGTTAATTTTAAGCGATCAGTTTAAGAAGGCAAATCCATTAATTGTGAGGTTACCAGATTATTATGGTCCCTCCTCTAACCTCAATTCTTATTTAGGGATGACTCTTTTGGATATTTCAAAAGGAAAAGTATCCTCCTATATTGGCTCCATGAATATTCCAAGGGAATATATTTATTTGCCAGATGCAGCCAAAATGATTGTCGAACTTGCAGGCAACTCTAGTGCTTACAGACAAAATTGGAACATTCCTGGAAACACCATAACAGGTAAAATGTTTGTCCAATTAGCCAAAGCTTCTTCGGGGCAAAATAAATTAGTGATTCCTCTAAAAAAGACAATGATTCGAATGATTGGATGGTTCAGTCCTGTCATGCGTGAAATGGTAGAAATGTCTTATTTAACGGAAACACCTGTTATTTTAGATGGTGGTAAATATAAACAGCAAATAGGTCCAATCATTCAAACCCCCTTTGAAATTGGTATTCCTCGGACTATCCAGGCACTAAAAAAAGGTTGATTTTATTACTTGTGATTGTATTCATTACCAGAATAACATTAAATATTAAATTACAAAATTGCCTACCTCCAAGGTTTATTGGGGGTGGCTTTTTTCAATCCTCTAAATGTCCCTCAGTTCAATGTTTGCATTTGTAATTGCTTTAGTTACTACCTCAATTCTTTCATCAAAATACATTTCTAAATTTAATCTGAATTTCTTATGTTCGCTTCAGTTATCAATAGGGACAGGAGTAGTATTTATTATCTTGGCTTGGATAGGAATTACATTATTTTCACCAACAACTATACGAGACTTAGGAGACATACTTAATCCATACCTTAAAAGTCTTATGTTTGGTCTAATCACCATCGTTTTACTCCCTTTGTTTAGCTTGTTAGAATTCAAGAAGCGTTCTTAACGATTTCCCATCATTCTTGATTTAAGGAATTACTTTGCAAACAGATATGTTCCTTAATATATTAAAAACAAGGATATACGGATGACGAACTAGTTGAGGCACTTTATGTAGAACCTAAGTACTTGATAAACAGGGATTTTTATCATGGACATTATATGGTTAGAATTAAAGATGAACCAGAAATTAATTTATTATTATGGTGTGACAAAAAAGGGGAAAAAGTGAAACAGTTTTGTGAGAGGGACTGGTTTAGGGCAACAACGGGGGAATCCATTGATTATTTTGATAAAAAGTATAAATCAATACACCTTGAAAAGGCTTGTGTGAATTCGTTGGACAATAGAAAGTAGGTAAAGTAATAATGTTTAAAATTTTGAAAAAGTAATGTAGGAAAGAGTCTGATTTCAATAGTTAACCTCTTTCCTATACCCGTAAATCGAATACCATTCATTAATCATTAATAAGTCCCTCACATTACATTGACCAATAGGTTAGGGTATCTAAAAAGCCAAGGATTAGCATAAATATACCCGCGATTCGTTGAACAGTGGTGCCAAATTTTCGGCTTTTTTTCATTAACACGCCACTGCCTCCGAGATACCAGATCATAAGAAGAATTACAAAAAGCGGCAAAGCAGTTCCCAATGCAAAAATGGAAGGGAGAATAAAACCATATGAGTTGGATACTACCACCGGCATTAATGTAACAAAAAACAGAATAAACATGGTGGGACAAAAAGCTAAGGAAAAACTAAATCCAAGCATAAAGGAGCCAAATCGGCTATTACTCTCATACTCTTTCTTTGAATTAAACAGTTTAAATGTTCCTCTTAATTTTATTAACCCCAGCATATAGACTCCCACCATCATTAAGATCGGACCCATAATTTTTCGCATCCAAGGAAAATATAAGGTGAGTCTCTGTTCAATTCCGTTCCCGAGCACCCAAACTAACCCACCTAATAGCGAGAATGCCACTACTTTACCTAAGAGAAAGTGAAATACGTCCTTCCACACAATCTTCCTTTGAAGTGAATGGTTTCCATACAAAGTGATTGCGCTAATATTACCCGTCAATTGACAAGGGGCAAGTGCCCCTACAAGCCCCAATAGTAATGCAAAAACAAGTGGCCAGGATTCTAAACTATTTGCAATCGAAAAAAACGGCTGACTCAGAAAAGTACTTATTTTGCTTAAAACAGTATACATACGATCACCCTAATCGAAGTTGGAATCAACGTTTAGATTTATTCTTGTTTACAAGCTTCCAAACTAAAAAAATCAAAGCAAAACTGAGTGTACAAATAATGAATACCTGAGAAAACCAAAAATACATGTGATGAAACATCATGTCCTTCCCCATCATCATCCCCATAGAAGTTGGCGGAAACCAGGTCATTCTTAATACAAAAATTAATAGTGAGATTCCAAGTACAATTAACAATACGAGAAAAATCATCGGTAATATTTTTTTCATTTCCTCACCTTATTCGACTTTATATCCGATACCCCAGACGGTTTTGATAGGTTGTTGTTCGATACCTGACCATTTCAATTTATCCCGAAGGTTTTTAATATGGGAATCCACTGTGCGATCTTCCCCCATAAACTCAATCCCCCAGATTAACTCAACAAGTTGTTCCCTGGATAACACCTGACCCTTATGTTCAATGAGAATTTTTAATATGTCAAACTCAGTTTGAGTTAAGTTTATTTTCTGGTCTATATACTTAACGTCACGGGATGCTATATTTAATGTGATTCCCCTATATTTTAAGATTTCCAAACCTTCCTCCTTTGATAGGGTCCTGCGCAGCAACGCTTTGACTCTCGCCAATAGTTCCTCACCCTCAAAAGGTTTTACCAAATAATCATCTGCACCTCTGGTTAACCCAGTCACTTTATCTTGTACTGTTCCTTTTGCTGTGAGCATGATGACAGGTATATCGGATATTTCTCTTACTTTTTCAATCGTTTGCCACCCATCCAAAAGAGGCATCATCACATCAAGAATCATTAAATCATAACGGTTATTTTTCACTTTCTCATAAGCTTCCAAGCCGTTTTCTGCTTCATCAATTGAATAGTTATCTTGCTGCAAATAAAGACGGACAAGCTGCCTCATTTCAAATTCATCATCTACCAGCAGAATATTCATTTTAAAGTTTCTCCTATATGATTTATTTTTCAAGAATCAACCTCTTAAGGGAGATTAAGAAAGTGGTACCGTGATTCAAACTACTTTCAACCATGATTTGGCCGCCATGAGCTTCCACAATTTTTTTGACAACATATAATCCCAAACCTGTCCCTCCCGTCATCCTGGTTCGAGACTGATCTACACGATAAAAACTATCCCAAATTTTCGGTAAATCATCCTGGGGAATTCCAATTCCTGTATCCGTTATTTTCACCTTCACAAAATCCTTTGTCTGATAGGAGCTAATCGTAATCCTGCCTTGAATCGAATATTTAATGGCATTTTCAATTAAGTTGTAAAATACTTGTTCCATTCTTTTTGGATCGATCATGACCTTCGGGAGAGTTGTTAGGTTAACTTCCAATTCCAAGCCCTTCTTTGTTAATTCTGGTTTAAAATTTGCCACAACTTTTTCAATTAAAGGGTTTATATTTGTTAACTCTGTGTCCATTTCAAATTTCCCTGCCTGGAATTTACTCATTTCAAATAAATCATTTACTAGAGCAGAAATTCTTACAGCCTCTTTATTAATAATCTTCAAATAATTACCTTGTTCTTCGGGATTTTTCACCAACCCTTTATTTAGGATATCGCTATATCCTTTCATATAGGTTAAAGGGGTGCGAAGCTCATGTGACACAGATGCCAAGAATTCATTCCTGCTATTCTCATAATAGGCAAGTTGTTCGCCCAACGTCTGTATCGACTTTCCCAGTTGAGCAATCTCATCATTTCCAGTCACCAAAATCTTTTGTTGATATTGCCCCATTGACATTTTATTTGTTGCATCTTTCATCATGAGAAGAGGTTGAGTTAGCCTTCTAGATAAGATCCCTATTAATCCTAAAGCCAAAAACACAATCCCAATACTCGCAATCAACATGAAAACACTTAAAACAAGGACAATTTCTCTTAAGATTTTAGAAGGATAATACATATACACATATCCTTCTGTTTTTCCAATGGGAGAAACAGATATCATATAATCGTGATGTTTCCAATCGCTTTCTATTAATAAGCTGTCTTTCACCGTCTTTTGTTTTGGTAATAAATGTTGTTTCATATCTAGATCCAAAGATGTTGAAGAGTCAATAACCCTTTGTGATGGATCAGTAATGACGACTTTTGTCGTTGCCCCTTTTTCCATTCTAATCACATGCATGATTGTTTCTTTATTAAATCTTCCTTCTAGTACCTCAGCGTGATTTTTTCCTCTTACAAGCAAATCCTGTTTAATATAATCTTCGAAAACGTTAAGGAAGACTCCATAAAATATGGAACCCATAATAAGAAGCAATACGACAAAAATTCCGCTGAAAAGCAATCCTAGTTTGGTTGATATTCTTATTTCCATTAATCTTTTCATCTCATTACTCCTTAGTTTTAACACACAGGAATTTCAATCTTCATTATAAGCTAATAATATTGAGAATGTATGGAGAAACCTTGACAGAATTATTTTTCAGCATAACAAAAAGGTTGACAATAAATGCCAACCCTTGTTAAACGTATGTTTATAATTTTACTTTTTGCAGTCGTAAAGCATTTAGAACAACCGAAACCGAACTGAAGGCCATGGCGGCACCAGCTAGCCATGGTGCCAAAAATCCAAGAGCTGCAATCGGGATGCCCAAAGAATTATAGGCTAATGCCCAGAAAAGGTTTTGCTTAATATTGGTAATGGTTTTTTTGCTCATGAAAATGGCATCGGCAATGCTGTTTAAGTCACCGCGAATCAGTGTGATATCAGCTGCTTCCATGGCAACATCTGTTCCTGTTCCTATCGCCATGCCAATATCGGCAATCGCCAGTGCGGGGGCATCATTGATGCCGTCGCCAACCATGGCGACTTTCTTCCCTTGTGACTGCAGGTTCTTAATCTGATCAGCTTTACCCTCAGGTAGAACTTCAGCAATTACATGGTCAATTCCAGCTTGAGAGGCAATAGCTTGAGCTGTTTGGTGGTTGTCACCGGTGATCATGATGACATCAAGCCCCATATTTTTCAGACGCTCAATGGCTGTTTTTGAAGTTTCTTTAATGGTATCTGCCACAGCCACCATTCCAGCATATTTCCCGTCTATTGCCGTTAACATAGCTGTTTTTCCTGTTTTTTCTAGTTCTTCCATTTGCGGTAGGATCCTACTAATGGATATGTTATACTGCTCCATTAACTTTCTCGTTCCAACAAGTAATTGTTTTCCCTCTACAACTGTTTTAATTCCAAAACCCGGGATAGCTTCAAATGCTTCAGGGTCTTTAAGTGAGATTCCTTTATCTTTTATCCCTTGAACGATTGCCTGAGCAATCGGGTGTTCTGATAATTTTTCTCCGGATCCCACCAGCATTAAAAAGTCTGATGTCATAATTGGACTATCTGGAAGTATGTCTGTTAATACAGGTGTACCATTTGTGACTGTACCGGTTTTATCAAGGACAACCGTGGAAATTCGGTGCGTCATTTCTAGGTGTTCTCCGCCTTTAAACAGAATACCGTATTCTGCAGCCCTTCCGGAGCCGGCCATAATCGATGTTGGTGTTGCAAGACCCAATGCACATGGGCAAGCAATTACGAGAACAGCGATTAATTTTTGGAGAGCCTCTGGGAAGTCACCCGGGGCTGCCCATGCGTACCAAATGATAAAGGTGATGACTGCCAGTGAAACGACCACTGGTACAAATATGCCTGAGATTTTATCAGCCAGCCGCTGGATTGGTGCCTTTGAGCCTTGTGCTTCCTCTACGACTTTTATGATTTGAGCTAAAGCTGTATCTCGTCCTACTTTTGTTGCTTGAATCTTTAAGAAACCATTTTTATTAATGGTCGCCCCAATAACAGAGTCTCCAGCTTTTTTATCAACCGGAACACTTTCTCCTGTTAACATTGATTCATCTATTGCCGATTGCCCCTCTAGGATTGCTCCATCTACCGGAATTTTTTCACCGGGTTTTATATAGAGGACATCGCCAACAACTACTTCTTCAATTGGGATTTCCAATTCGACTCCATCACGATTGACAGTTGCCGTTTTAGCTTGAAGTCCCATTAATTTCTTAATCGCCTCGGATGATCTACCTTTCGCTTTTGCTTCAAACAATTTACCAAGCAGGATTAATGTGATCAGGACTGCACTGGTTTCATAATACAGGTCAACCATATGCATGCCATCGCCCATTGACAAAAACGTTTGGTATAAGCTGTAAAAATAGGCTGCTGACGTACCTAGGGAAACAAGTACATCCATATTAGCGCTTTTATTTTTAAGTGCCTTATAAGCACCAATATAAAATTGTCCGCCAATGATAAATTGAACCGGTGTGGCGAGTGCAAACTGAAACCATGGATTCATAAAAACTTTAGGCACCCAGATGAAGGAAGTAAATGAAAAGTGTCCAACCATCGTCCACAATAATGGCAATGACAGAATTGCCGCGAAAATAAACTTCCTTGTTTGCTTTTCAATTTCTCGTTGGCGATAATCGACTGCTTCTTTTGCTTCTTCTTTTATGTGAGCCCCGTAGCCTAGTGCTTCGACCTTTTTCACAATGTCTCTAGGTTGGAGAGCGGCTCCATTAAACTCTACGGTTGCTTTTTCAAGAGCCAGATTAACATTTGCTTTAAATACACCATCAAGTTTATTAAGTCCTTTTTCAATCCGGGCCGAACAGGCAGCACAAGTCATCCCCGTGATGTCAAATTCAGCTTTTTCCGTTACAACATCATAGCCCAAGTCCTTGATTTTGTTTTGGATGTCTTCGACTTTTATTTGATTCGGGTCATATTTTATGGCCGATTTTTCTAAAGCAAGATTGACTGTAGCAGACTCGACACCAGCAAGCTTGTTTAAGCCTTTTTCAATTCTGGAGGCACAGGCGGCACAGGTCATGCCGGAAATTTGCAGGTTTGTCTCTTTTACAGATTGACTCATTGGAAGCCAGCTCCTCAATTTTTGGAGATTATACTATATCATATCCTTGATCATCAATGGTTTCTTTGATGACATCTATTGAAACGACTTCTTTATTATATTCGACATCAACAGTAGCTGCATCTAGATTGACTTTTACAGAGCTGACTCCGGCCAGTTTGCCGACGCTGCCTTCTACTGCTTTTACACAATGATTACAGGACATTCCATTTACATTTAGGGTTACTCTTTCCATTTTCTTCTTCCTTTCTTAATTGAATGTTTTTTATCCTTTCATCTAATTTACAATACCCCCCTACCCTATGTAAAGAGGTGTAACGCCGATTTGAGGAAGTTTCATATATTGTTCAAAATATAAGAGGATGCCCTTTTTGGACACCCCCTACTATCGTGTTATTTGTTTAAGTACATAGAAACAAAGGTCAGGTTCAGACTGTCGTCTTACTAAATCAACCGCACTCCAACCCTTTTGGAAATAATCGGTAAAAACTTGTCTGGTACTCATTCTCCATGATAATGCCAGTTCTGGACGATCTTTCTTCAACTTTTGTATCTCACTCGGTACTGGGACAAAAAGAACCCCCGATTCTGAATCCTTTCCTAAAACCGTCTCTAATGGTAAGGGATAACCATGGGAATCATAGGATACCTTGATGACAAAGGACTCATTCTCCCAAAACTCTCCCATCTCATATTTGTTTCGCTTTCGATCGTCTTCATCCTGGATCCACCAATCCACGATGAATCGGTCTGTTGGCATCCCCCTATTTGACTAAAAACATATATTTAAATAGTATATCATATTTTTTAAATTTTTTAACAATTTACCTCTTTATAAAAAAGGCACCGACCTAAGCCGATGCTCGTTAGATGCGCTTTGCTCCAATATATTTTGGTTTCCAGTAGCTGTTGCTTGTGTAAGTAATCATGACTCCTTTTGAGGATGAAGCCATGATCATTTTTCCCGCTCCCACATAGATCGCAACATGGGATGGCTTGCTTGCCTTCGTTGGTGCAAAGAACATTAAATCACCAGTTTGTAATGATCCGACACGGTAGCCTTTTGTGTAGAACATGTCTGCTGCGGTACGTGGCAGATTGATTCCTTCTTTACCAAAAGAGTATTTTACAAGTCCCGAACAGTCAAATCCGCTTGGTGACATTCCACCCCATTTATATGGAACTCCAATATTGGCTTTTGCTACTGAAATTGCTTTTGTATGATAAGTTGCCGCTTCTACTTTTTCACCCGATGTGGCAAATAATGATGTTGTCAAAGTTGCTGTAATGGCTAATGCTGCGACTAGTTTCTTTAACATATTAGTTATTCCCCCTCTGAGTGATTTGATACTCATACTATACAAGGAAAGGATAACAATGCTGTCACAGCAAGATTACAATTACATTACAATGTTATTCTAATATAATTTTATCCATTAAATCCATTTAGCAAACCAGGCTACATAATAGGCCGCTGGTATGAATAAAAGTTGCGCAACAATCGTGCCTATAAATTTGGAACTAATCATGGTCAGGGAATAACTCTTCAAATAGATATAATCACTCTGTTTCTTCATGACTCGATCCGCCAATACTGAAGCTTTGGGATCTATAAATAATGTTAATAATATAGTCGCAATACCATTTATAATCCCAGAGGACATAAGTGCTGCCTGGGCATATTTTGGTACTAGCAATGAAGCATATATAGATGATAGAACACCAATTGTAAAAACAGCTGATATGATTACATTAATCACAAACAGACGTTTAGGAATTGTTTTTAGGGTAATTCCTTTTAAATATGACAATCGTGGCATTCGGAAACACATGATCACTTTTTTGAAACCCTTAGCATTTATATATTTTGTGAACAGCCCAATAACCGACCCCCGTTGATTGGAAAGCTGAACAATTGCACGGGAAAAGATATTGATGAATGTGGGAAAGAGTAAAATTCCCAACAGAACACCAAGAGATGTGACTCCAATTAAAATTCTGTATTGCTCTTCAATAAAATGTAATTTATGAATGCTTGGTGCCTCAGCAATTAATTTTGCAGTCAAAGGCTGCTGAATCATCGTCGAAAATCTTGAAACAATGACTAGAGTGCTGAACAAAGACAGTGCTGTGGCAATCAATTTCACTCTAGCTCCTGAAATCCTGGTGGAATAGGCTAATGTCTCAATCATGGTGATGATTAATAAAAAAATTGAAATAATGATCACTTTACTTGTAATTAATTCCATAAAAATCCTCGCAGTCGTTATTATCGCTAAATATAAACTCAATTTATTATTTGGATATTCCTTTAAAAAAGCAACCTTTT
>NZ_JBALNY010000036.1:58012-72981 GCF_036962145.1 Bacillus sp. JJ1764
AAAAAAATAAAATAGATCAAATCCAATTTGATTTGATCTATCAATCGTGCCTTTTAATGGAATGAATGATTCCGTAGCGTTTTGTTATGAAAAACTATTCGCTAGGCAGTCGTATGCCGCTCCAGTTGCTTACATCACATTGGCCATACTTATTCCAACCCAGGTGTTTACATCGACTTCTCCTGCTCCTCTATCACCCGCTCAACCCCAAATAGAATCAGCTTCAAACCAAAATCAAACGCCTCATTGGTCCCCATTAGCTCAAACAGCCCGTTCGTGAACATCCTGCGGAACAGTCCCGCATCCGTCTCGCTCATGGAGTCAAGAAGGTGAATCATCTCCTCACCTGGAAGCTCTACCTGGTCCTTAAGGATAGCGGAGACATTACGCTCATGCTGATAATCGTCTAGAACGAAGTAGAAAACATAGTTCACAAGCGTAGTAACCACTTGAAATTTCTGCTCTTGCTTAAGTGGCGTATATTCCACACAGAGCAGCATTCGGTTGGTGAACCGGATGATGTCTGGTTCATGAGGCAGTGTCATCATCATAATCTGCGTGGAGCAGGGGTATCGGCTGAGCACGCTCCGTACTGTTACCGCAAGCCCCGTCAACTGCTCCTTCCAGTCCCCCTCGGAATGAAACTCCTCTAGTATCATTTTCGACACCTGGTTTGCCAGACGTTGGTAGAGATTCTGTTTGTTCTTGAAGTACCAGTACAGAGATGGGGCCTGAATCCCAAGCCTGTCGGCCAATCGTCTCATGCTGAATTTTTCGATGCCCTCTTCTCCAAGAAGCTCCCATGAGGTTTCCAGAATCTTATCCTCAGAAATCTGAGGCTGTTGCTTTTTCATCGTTATCCGCCCTTTTATCTAACAGTGTAAGATTTTGCTTTACAGGTTTCTAGATTGATGATATCATCTAACACTGTAAGATGCAACCTTACACCGTTAGATTGAAGACCATAATATCTGATGAAAGTGGTGATCCATCATGGATAAAGAAACCCTCTATTACTTTGAAAAAGCACCGGTCACAAAAGCCGTAGTTCACTTTGCTGTACCGATGATGCTAGGCACATCAATGAATGTCATATATTCCATCCTGAATGCCTATTTCCTTGGTACACTCCACAATACTGCCATGTTAACCGCACTTGCACTAACCTTGCCGTTATTCGCAATCATTATGGCACTAGGCAACTTGATTGGCATGGGCAGCGGTACATTTATTTCCCGTTTACTTGGAGAAAAAAAATATCATGATGTAAAGCATGTGTCTTCATTCGCCTTTTACAGCAGTTTAATTCTAGGCCTAATCGTGATGGCCGTGGGTCTCCCGTTGATTGATTCAATCGTTCGTGACCTTGGGGCAACGCCTGACTCCTTTAAGTTCACAAAGGAGTATGTAACGATTATGCTTATTGGTTCTCCGTTCGTCGTATTATTCTTCACGCTGGAGAATATCGTTCGCTCGGAGGGGGCAGCAATCACGTCCATGATCGGTATGGTACTCAGTGTTGTAGTGAATATTCTTCTCGATGCGCTAGTCATTTTCGGCTTCCATTGGGGAGTGATCGGCGTTGCGTCTGCTACGGTTATTTCTAACTTGGTTGCGAGTTTATACTACGCCTTCCATATGGGATATAAGAGCCAATTCTTAACTGTCTCCGTAAAATGGTTTATGGTTACCAAGGACATTCTTAGCAATGTATTAAAAATCGGAATTCCCGTCTTTATTATGTGTATCTTTTTGGGGGCAATGTCGCTCATCTTTAACCATTTTCTTGTTGAATATGGAGATCAGGCCGTAGCAGCTTACGGAATTTCATCACGTTTATTGCAATTTCCTGAGTTTATTCTGATGGGCTTATGCGAAGGAGTCGTACCGCTGATTGCCTTCTCTTTTACAGCAAATAAATTGCGTTTGAAAAAGACTATTGGATTTACTTTTAAATCGATTGTGGCGTTAGCAGCCATGTTCGGCATCATCGTCTATTTGATTTCCGATCATTTAATTGGTTTATTTACTAATGACCCGCAATTAATTGAGATGGGCAGCTTCATTCTACATGTGACGTATTTATCCTTGTTCATTACAGGAATGACTTCATTGTTTACCGGGATCTTCCAAGCAACAGCGCAAGGAACTGCCGCATTTATTATGTCAATTATTCAAGGAATTACTCTGATACCTGTGTTGTTTATCGCCAATCAAATGAACGGCTTCCACGGGGTGGTTTGGTCACTAGTCATCGCGGATGCTGTCGCATTCCTTGTTGGAGCCATCATGCTGTTTGTTTTACGAAACAAATTGCAGCCGGAATTGGATATTTTAGTACAGTAGAAAACATTCAAAAAAAATAACCTCTTAAGTAAAGAATACCTAAGAGGTTATTTTTATTAATCTTCTTTCTCTATTTAACACCAGCTACCCAACCAGGGTGTGCTTGCATCATGCGCATCAATGGACTAGGAATGACATTATCTCGTGTCATATCCATTTCGGTAATGATTTCTTCCCCTGCAGTAATTTTTTCAACCCAATGCGGTTCAATTAATAATTCTCGGCCCAATGCTACTAGTTCTGCACCTATTTCCATAGCTTCTAAAGCATCTTGTTTCGTACAAATTGAACCTACACCGATAAGCGGGACACGTCCGTCAATGACACGATGGATTATTTTGACACGTTGTTCTTTTTCACCTTCATAACGGCGGGCTAATGAACGGAAATCTCCAAGTGAAATGTGTAAATAATCGAGTGGTTCATTTGCTAATCGATCAACAAGCTGTACTGTATCATCAAGGGTAATCCCCTCTTCTTCCGGCTCTTCCGGGCTGAATCGATAGCCAACGATAAATGAATCATCTGCGTATTGGTGTTTTATACGATTCACTTCTGTTATTACTTCTAATGGGAATCGCATCCGTTTTTCAAGTGTACCACCGTATTCATCTACTCGTTTGTTTGTTAGACCAGAAAAAAATTGTTGAAGTAGATATGTATTTGCACCGTGTATTTCAACGCCATCAAAGCCTGCTTCAATAGCGCGGCGGGTTGTTTCACCAAATGCCTTCACGATATCTTGAATTTCCTCCATTGTTAATGCACGTGCCTTGCCTCCATCTGCCGCAATTGTATCACTTGCACTGACAACATCGCCGTTTGGAACAAGTTCACGAGGCGACTGGCGACCACCGTGATATATTTGTAAAATCGCCTTGGCACCACCTTTATGTATCGCCTGTGCTACTTTCCGTAAACTGTTAATATATAAATCCGAATGTGTAGCAAATTGGCCCGGGAAGCCTTTGCCGTTTGCGATCACGTATGTACACGCCGTAATCACTGCCCCTACCCCATATGAGCGCTCTTCGTAATATGCTAATTCTTCATCCGATACTGTATCATCTGGATTTGCAGAATATGTCGTCATCGGTGCCATTACAATACGATTCCGAAGCTCGATACCATTCTCAAATGTAAATGGTGATAAATAAGTTGTCATTTTTCTTCACTCCTTATAATTTCATAGTAAACAAATCGCTTTTATTTGTAAAAAGGTCTGCTCTCACCATCAAGATTTTCGCATTTGCTTTTTTATTTTAGATTTAGGAAACACTCATCTATATTTTTTTCAGAAATATAAAAAATAGCCTCTTACGGTCATCACACCGAAGAGGCTACTTTTTATCAAACTTTATTACAAAGCCACATCAGATTAGCTCAAACCTATTTTATAGGCCACATTTTAATTGCGCACCACAGTTAGTACATGTATTGCAGCCGCCAATTTCTTTTACTTTACCTTTACGGCAAACTGGGCATGTATTGCCTACCTCAGAACCGATTGTGACATCAGTTGAACGAAGATCTGTGATAGTGTCTACTAAAACTACATGCTGCTTTGGTTTTTCAGTAAAAATAGACAGTTGTTCATCTTGATTTTCTTCGGCTTTCAGTGTTAACACCTGAGAATCACGAGAACCATCTACATATACGGTGCCGCCTTTTGCTCCACCGCGGTAAAGCCGCTCGTATACTTTTTCCACCTGCTCTACGCTATATCCCTTTGGAGCATTAACCGTTTTACTGATAGAACTGTCAATCCAACGCTGGATGACACACTGAACATCAGCATGTGCTTCTGGAGCAAGATCCATTGCTGTTACAAACCAGTTCGGCAGGTTATTAGGGTCAGCCTCTGGATGCATATCTAAATATTCTTGAACGATATCTGCTTTCACTTCGATAAATTTACCTAAGCGTCCACTTCTGAAATAAGAGAATGAGAAATAAGGCTCAAGTCCTGTGGATACGCCAACCATGGTTCCAGTCGATCCCGTAGGAGCAACCGTTAATAAATGCGAATTTCTAATTCCATTTTCCAAGATGGATTCACGGATGTCTTCCGGCATTTTTTTCATAAATCCTGTGTTGATAAAGGCATTGCGCAGACGATTGGTTTCTTCAAGAGTATCCCCTTCTAAGAATGGGAAGTTTCCTTTTTCCTTCGCCAATTCAACCGATGTTCTATAGGCGGTTGTTGCGATTGTTTCAAACACTTTATCAACTAGTTCATTACCTTCTGGTGAACCGTATTCTGTTTCACAGTAGATGAGTAAGTCATGCAAGCCCATTACTCCAAGTCCGACACGGCGTTCGCCAAGGGCTTGTTTTTTATTTTGCTCTAAGAAATAAGGCGTTGCATTGATGACGTTATCCTGCATCCGTACGCCAACAGCAACAGTTTGCTTTAACTTATCATAATCAACCGTTCTTGTTTCTTTATCAGCCATTTCAGCAAGGTTCACAGCTGCAAGGTTACATACAGAAAACGGGGCAAGTGGCTGCTCTCCACACGGATTTGTGGCTACAACCTGTTGACCATAAGCTTTTGCGTTGGTCATGTCGTTAGCATTGTCGATAAAGAAGATTCCTGGTTCTGCGGAGTATGTGGCACAAATGTTAATTAGGTTCCACAATTCCTTAGCTTTAATCTTCTTGTAGACACGTACTTTGTGGCCCATTTTTTCCCACTCACGCACATCTCCGACTTCATGCCATTTTTCATTGTAAATCTTCATTTCCTCAGGATCGTATCCCTCAACATATGGGAAACGAAGTTCATACTCACCGTCGTTTTCAACAGCATCCATAAACTCTTTGGTTAAACAAACGGAAATGTTTGCTCCAGTTAAGAACTCAGGGTTATGAACCGTATAATTTCCGCCTGTTGCCAGTTTTTCTTCTGCATCAGCGATAATCGACTCACTAAAACCGCCATAACCAGGAATGGTTTTGTAGTTCACAATTCCTTGGTACATCGCTGTTTCTTGCATTGTCAACGGAGTGAATTTTAATTTGTCTTTAGCTAGCTTTTTAATCGTTTCATCTTTTGTATTTTCAATTAAGAATCTGAGGATTCTTGGGTTCTGCATTTTTGAAATAATAAATTCAATAATATCAGGATGCCAGTCGGCCAGCATGATCATCTGGGCCCCTCTGCGGCTCCCACCCTGCTCAACCAAATGCGTCAATTTTGCGATATCATCCAACCAGGATACTGATCCTGATGATTTGCCATTTACGCCTCTGGCCAAGGTGTTTCTTGGTCGTAAGGTTGAACCATTTGTACCTACACCGCCACCGCGGCTCATAATTTCCATTACCTGCTTGCGATGGTCAGAAATGCCTTCACGTGAGTCTGCCACAAAAGGCATTACGTAGCAGTTAAAATAAGTAACATCCGTTCCCGCACCTGCTCCATAAAGAACACGGCCGGCTGGAATAAAGTTTGAGTTTACCAGCTCTTGATAGAACTTCTCCGTCCATTCAATCCGCTTATCTTCTGTTTCCTCAACAGCCGCTAGGCCAGTTGCAACTCGTTTGGCAATTTGCTCATAGAAAAGCTCCAAAGGCTTCTCGATAATATCAAGCGAGCGCCAAATCGCACCGGTTTCTACTTCTTGCTGATCATCCAATACGCCTCTGAATTCTTCTTCCACCAAAACTTGCGCTTTTTTATTCTCCCAATCAATTTCTAAGATGTATCCTAAGCCTCGTGCCGGGAATTTGGGATCTTCTTTAATCGTAAGAACAACAAAGTCGCCTTTTGTGAGGGTAATTTTTTCAGTATCTTTAAAGGTGTAGCGATCCAACATGACTAAACGCGAAACACCCTTGTGAGTTATTTTCATATCCGGGGTAACTGGGTGTACCTGGGGAAATAGATGGATATCCTCATTCAACCTTTCCACATCAATATTCATTTTTGGTCTAAAAACAACCGACATGAGAACAACTCCTTCAAATTAAAAATCTATATATATACGCTAGATTCTAGTATACTATGTCAATCTAGCTGACTCATGAATTAAGGTTAACAAGAAAAGAATAATAAATCAATATATAGTACCGAAAATATTTTCAACACCACTATATATTGTATCGAGAACAAATGAAAACTATTTTGTCAAACCTAAAAAAAACTAGTATTAAGAGAAAACAAAAGATATTCTATGATTTTCTACACAAAACAAGAAATTTTAACAAATTTCGCCGCTTGATTATTAAAAAAGAAAAATGATAAAAAGCAGAGCTTGCCGCTTCTCATCATCTTTTATAATTCCATTCATCGTTTTCATAACGATCTTTTGCTAGTTTTTGCACATAAGCGAGCTGTTCTTCTGTTAATTGATAGGGCTCCAGGTCTATATTTAGACCTTCTGCAAATCCTCTATAAAAAGCATCCTTTGCTTCATCGAGTGTGATTTTACGAGGACTTATATCATTGATTGCGACTGCCTTATCCCTGAACCCTTTTTTCATCCGTTCCTTTACCCGCTCATTTGGATATTTGAATAAACTAAACAGCTTATCCTCGTCCAAATCCAGTAGGATTGAACCATGTTGTAGAATTACCCCTTTCTGTCTTGTTTGGGCACTCCCTGCTACCTTCCGCCCTTCAACAACCAGCTCGTACCAGCTAGGGGCATCAAAACAGACTGCAGATCTTGGATTTTTAAGAGCATCGCGCTCTTCAGCCGTTTTTGGGACTGCAAAATAGGCATCCATCCCTAAATGAATGAATCCTTTTAAGATCCCTTCCGAAATTACACGGTAGGCTTCTGTGACTGTTTTTGGCATCTCTGGATGATCCTCAGAAACGATGACACTGTATGTAAGCTCGTGTTCATGGAGAACGCCACGACCGCCTGTAGGCCGTCTTACAAAGCCCAACTGATGAGCCTTTACAGCCTCCATATCAATTTCTTTTTCGACCTTTTGAAAATATCCAACAGACAATGTTGGAGGATTCCATCCATAAAAACGAATCACCGGTGGTATTTTACCCTCACTATGCCAATCAAGCAACGCTTCGTCCATTGCCATATTAAATGATGGTGCACTCAACCCTGTATCTATAAAAAGCCATTTCTCTTTTTCCATCCCCAAAACCTCATTAGTATAAATTTTATTCGAAATTTAGTCTACCAAAATCAGCAAGGAATTCAAAATAGATTGTTTCTGGTATAATTTTATTATAAGAAATTTACGGTTTCTTCTTTATCTTTGGAAGAAGGACTACTATAATAAAAACTAGTGTAGAAAAGCTTGAAAGGGGCAAGAAGAAGTGAATTCACTTTATACATTACTCGTCATCATTGGTGCTGTTATCATTTATACGGTTACAAACTACTTCTTTCAAAAACGAATTGTTAAAACGGTAACAGAAGAGGAGTTTCGTGCGGGTTATCGGAAGGCACAGCTTATCGATGTCCGTGAACCGAACGAGTTTGAAGGCGGACATATTTTAGGAGCGCGCAATATTCCTATGTCTCAATTAAAAACACGCATGAAGGAAATTCGACCTGATCTTCCGGTTTATTTATATTGCCAAAGCGGGATGCGCAGTGGTCGTGCTGCTCAATTTCTGCATAAAAGAGGCTATAAAGATCTTACCCAGCTTCAAGGCGGGTTTAAAAAATGGACAGGTAAAGTCAAAACAAAAAAATAATAGAATGTAGAAAAGGGATGGTCCACCGAAGTGAACCATCCCTTTTTATTATGCTTGATAGCGTAAAATTGGTTTTCGTGCTGCTGTTGTTTCATCCAACCGCCCAACAACTGTTGTATGAGGAGCTTCCTGGACGATTTCCGGATTTTCTTCCGCTTCCTTTGCTATTTGGATCATGATATCAACAAAGGAATCGAGTGTTTCTTTTGATTCTGTTTCTGTTGGCTCAATCATAATACATTCTTCCACGTTTAGTGGGAAGTAAATGGTTGGCGGATGGTAACCGAAGTCTAACAGGCGCTTCGCAATGTCAAGTGTCCGAACACCAAGTTTTTTCTGACGTCTTCCGCTTAAAACGAATTCATGCTTACAATGACGATCAAATGGCAAGTCATAATATTCTGCCAGACGACGCATCATGTAGTTAGCATTTAAGACAGCATATTCTGTGACAGCCTTTAAGCCATCTGGACCCATGGAACGGATATAGGTATAAGCACGAACATTAATTCCAAAGTTTCCATAGTATGGCTTCACACGTCCAATGGATTGTGGACGATCGTAATCAAATACATACTCTTCACCCTGCTTGGTGATGACTGGTTTTGGTAGGAAAGGAATTAGGTCTGCTTTAACCCCAACTGGACCTGAACCAGGGCCACCTCCGCCGTGTGGACCAGTAAATGTTTTGTGAAGATTTAAGTGTACCACATCAAAGCCCATATCTCCCGGACGTGCTTTAGAAAGTACTGCATTTAAGTTTGCACCATCGTAATATACCTTACCGCCTGCTCCATGGACGATTTCGGCAATCTCGACAATATGTTCTTCAAATAAACCGAGTGTATTTGGATTTGTCAGCATCAAGGCCGCAGTATCTTCCCCTACAACCCTTCTTAAGTCATCAAGGTCAACAAGGCCTTTTTCATTTGATTTAACAGTTATGGTTTCCAGACCTGCAACTGTTGCAGACGCCGGGTTAGTTCCATGAGCGGAGTCAGGAATAATTACCTTTGTACGTTTTAAGTCCCCATTTGCTTCATGGTAGGCACGAATCAACATTAACCCTGTCCATTCGCCATGTGCGCCCGCAGCTGGCTGAAGAGTTACTTCATCCATACCGGTAATTTCTTTTAAATGTTGCTGCAAATCATATAACAGTTCAAGGGCCCCTTGAACAGAGCTTTCATCCTGAAGTGGGTGTATATGAGCAAAACCATTAAAACGGGCAACATTTTCATTAATCTTTGGATTATATTTCATGGTACAAGAACCAAGCGGATAAAATCCAGAGTCGACTCCATGATTGCGTTTAGAAAGAGCGGTATAGTGGCGCATGATATCCAATTCAGATACCTCTGGAAGGAGCGGCTCCTCCTCGCGCAGATACCCCTCTGGAAGCAGACCTGTTACGTCAATCTCAGGGATATCCATTTCAGGCAGGCTGTATCCAATCCGACCTGGTGTACTTAATTCAAAAATGAGCTTCTGGTCTTGATTATGCATGCAAATCCCTCATTTCTTTTACAAATGTATCAATTTCTTCCTTTGTCCGTTGTTCTGTAACAGCTACAAGCATATGATTGGCAAGTTCAGGATCATCACGGCCAAGGTCATATCCACCGATTATGTCTTTTTCAAGCAGCAGTTGATTTACATCCTTCACAGGCTTATTTAATTTGACGACAAATTCATTAAATGAGTATCCATCATAAACAATTTCGAATCCAGCTTCTTTAAAAGCGTTTTTAGCGTAATAAGCCTTCTGAAGATTGGCTGATGCTATTTCACGTACACCTTTTTTACCAAGCGCAGTCATCGCAACAGAAGCAGCCAGCGCATTTAATGCTTGATTAGAACAAATATTAGATGTAGCTTTATCACGTCGGATATGCTGCTCACGTGCTTGCAGTGTTAATACAAATCCGCGGCGGCCTTGGTCATCTGTTGTTTGTCCGACAAGTCGTCCTGGAACTTTACGCATTAACTTGTTTGTAACTGCGAAGTATCCGCAATGAGGTCCGCCAAAAGCTGTTGGGATCCCAAACGGTTGGGCATCTCCCACGACAATATCTGCTCCAAATTTCCCTGGTGGGGTTAATAAACCTAGTGCAAGTGGATTGCTGGACACAACAAACATGGCTTTTTGTTCATGAATCACTTCCTCGAGCTCTTTTAAAGGTTCGATTCTGCCATAAAAGTTTGGATATTGAACAATGACGGTCGCAACAGAATCATTCACTAATTCCTTTAACGAATCAAGATCAGTAACGCCATCTTTTACTGGCACTTCTACTACCTCAAGATATTGACCTTTCGCATACGTTTTAAGAACCTCACGGGATTCCGGGTGTACTGCCTTTGATACTAGGATGGTTTTTCGTTTCATATGTCCGGCGCTTAACATGGCTGCTTCAGCAAGTGCTGTTCCGCCATCATACATGGAAGAGTTGGCGACATCCATTCCAGTCAGTTCGCAGATCATGGTCTGGAATTCAAAAATGGCTTGCAGCTCTCCTTGAGAAATCTCCGGCTGGTAAGGTGTATAGGCTGTATAAAATTCTGATCTTGATAGGACATGGTCAACGATTACCGGCATATAGTGATCGTATACACCTGCACCCAAGAAAGAGGTATTGGTTTTTAAATCAGCATTTTTACTTGCCATTTTAAATAGTTCCTTCATCAAAGAAGGTTCCGACTTAGCCGCAGTTATGTTATATTCACCTTTGAATCTCACTTTTTCAGGAATATCACTGAATAACTCATCGATGGTGGAAACACCAATTTTCTCAAGCATGGCCTGTTGATCTTGTTCTGTCATTGGTAAATAGCGATGTTTCATCTTTCTTACTCCCTTCTGCTATTTCTTTTCTTTTTTATAAAAAGGTGTCGGAATGACTTTAGCTTTTAATCGTTTTCCGCGAATTTCCACTTCTACTTCTGAATCAACAGCAGTAAATTCTGTTGAGATTAGGGCTAGACCAATATTTTTCTTTAATGTTGGTGACTGTGTTCCGGTAGTGACCACACCGATATGGTTAGTACCCGCATATACCGGGTAGCCATGGCGCGGGATACCGCGGTCAATCATTTCAATACCAACAATCTTTCTCGATAATCCCTTTTCTTTTTGTTGCACTAACGAAGTTTTTCCAAAAAAATCTTCCTCTTTTTTCAACTTTACTGCAAAACCAATACCTGCTTCTAATGGGGAAATTTCTGGAGATAATTCCTGACCATAAAGAGCCAAATTAGCTTCAAAACGAAGGGTATCACGAGCACCTAAGCCACAGGCCACCACTCCATCTTCTTTTCCAGCATCGAGAATTACCTTCCAAAGGTCAACGGCATCTTCAGATGAACAATAGATCTCAAAGCCATCTTCTCCGGTATATCCTGTTCTGGAGACCAAGGTTTTTCTTCCATTTATATCAACTTCCTGTTGAAATTTGAAAAAGCCAATTTGACTTAAATCTGCCTTGGTCAACCTCTGTAACACAGTTTCTGCCAGCGGACCTTGGAGGGCAAGCTGAGCCATTTTTTCTGATAAGTTTTTTATTGAGACGTCACCTTCAATGTGTGCTTCTAGCCAGCTATAATCTTTTTCGATATTAGATGCGTTCACTACAAGGAGGTAATGGTTATCCTCAATTTTATAGACAAGCAGATCATCTACTGTCCCCCCGTTTTCATAGCACATGGCTGTATATTGGGCACCACCGTTAGGGATCTTTGAAATGTCGTTTGTCATCATTTTTTGTAAATAGGCCAAGCTGTCAGTTCCTTTTACTTCGACTTCACCCATGTGGGACACATCGAATAGACCAGCTTTCGAGCGAACAGCTTCGTGTTCTTCCTTAATGCTGGAGAATTGTACCGGTAACTCCCATCCACCAAAATCAATCGTTTTCCCGCCATATTCTTTATAAACCTCGTAAAGCGGAGTACGTTTTAATTCAACCACTTAATCATCCCCCTTAAAATTCAAATCATTATGAAACTGCCTTTTTCAAAAGACACAAAACCACTTTTTCAATCACTGGAAATTCTTTTTCCAAATGAGAGGACACAAAAAAGGACAGACACCCCCCTTTGTAAAAAAGAAGGTCCCTGTCCTTTCACCTGAAAGTTTACCTTTGATGGCTTTCCCCTTTGGTGGCTGCACGAGGCAGCGCTCTCCAGAGCCGCGTCAAACAAGAGTTCTTTTGCCTGAGAGATTCACATTACATGCTTGCTCCTTCGGCGCTACCAAGGTAGTCTCTCCTCTTGTTGTCATCCGCATTTATAATATTTTCCAAATTGGTGATACTAAACATACTTATAAAATTTATTTGCTAATGCAAATATTTGAAACTTTCAAAGCTATTATCATCCTACCATTAAAGCAATGCTTCGAGCAATCATTTTTTAGTGCTGAACAAGTATTAAAAGGAGATGAAAATATGAAGGTTGAAATTGAATTTGATTCCTCTTGGCAGGATGATTTTTTACATAGAGTCGAGCATGATGGACCATGGGGAAACTGGGAGCTTTTTAAGTTGGCGATTGAGGTGGAGAAGCATTTGGTGATTCCGGATTTTGAAGGTTTGCAAGCCCCTTCACATCTTCCCAACTTAACTCCACTCCCTCATCAACTTGAGACAGCTAAACAAGTTATTGAAAATATGAATGGCAAAGCCATTCTTGCTGACGAGGTTGGATTAGGAAAAACGATTGAAGCAGGATTAATTTTAAAAGAATACATGATTCGCGGCTTGGTAAAGAAAGTACTCATCTTAGTCCCTGCATCATTAGTCACCCAATGGGCTCAAGAATTAAACAGCAAATTTTTCATACCAGCCATTACTCAACGAAAAAGCTATGTTTGGGAAAGTTGTGATGTTGTTGTGTCTTCCATCGATACAGCCAAGCGGAATCCACATCGTGATATCATTTTCCAGCAGGACTATGATCTGATTATTATTGATGAAGCACATAAACTAAAAAATAATAAAACCAAAAACTACGAATTTGTTCAAAGTCTTAAAAAGAAATTTTGTTTGTTATTGACAGCAACTCCCATCCAAAACCGAATAGAAGAGATCTTTAACTTGGTATCACTATTAAAGCCGGGTCACTTAGGAAGTGAAACTACTTTTTATGAAAAATATAAACGGGATTCTCGCTCGTTAAATGATGATGAACATCTAAAAGAGTTGGTAAATAAAGTCATGATTCGAAATCGGAGGGCCGATACCGGGATTGAGTGGACGAAAAGACATGTGGAAACCATCCCAATCGAATTTACTCAGCCTGAAAAAGAGCTATATGAATCCATCACATCTCTAAGAAACGAAGGCGATTGGGTTCAGGCGAGCAGCTTTTCAGTGATGACTTTACAGCGCGAAGCATGCAGCAGCAGGGAGGCCGTTTTTTATACGCTTAAAAATATGCTTCAAAAAAAGGAGAGCCCTTCTCGTGCCTATGAAGAGCAAATTGAATTTTTAATAAAAAAAGTGGAAGCTGTGCAAGCCAATTCAAAAGCAGAAAAGGCACTTGAACTAATACAAAAGATCAATGATAAAGTGATTATCTTTACAGAATACCGTGCTACTCAGCTTTATTTACAATGGTATTTAAAGCAGCATGGCATTACATCAGTGCCATTCCGAGGTGGGTTTAAACGCGGAAAAAAAGACTGGATGCGGGAATTATTCCAAAAGCATGCTCAAGTCCTTATTGCTACTGAAGCAGGCGGCGAAGGAATTAACTTACAATTTTGTCATCATATCATTAACTTTGATTTGCCTTGGAACCCGATGAGACTTGAACAGAGAATTGGTCGGATTCATCGCTTGGGTCAGGAAAATGACGTGATGATCTATAATTTTGCTATCAAAAATACCGTCGAGGAACATATATTAAAGCTTCTTTACGAAAAAATTGAACTATTTGAAAAAGTAATTGGGGAGCTTGATGATATATTAACAAAGCTGGAGTTTGGTAATATTGAGGATCATATAATGGATATTTTCGGAGGTTCTAGCACTGAAGGTGAGATGCGGATCAAAATGGAAAATTTAACCTCAATGATAGAATTTGCAGAGAGTATGAAGAAAGGAGAATCCCATGCAGCAGCAGGAAATTCATAATTTTCTTTTAAAGTATTTCCAAGCGAACGAATGCCCGATCCTAGATAATGCCCCAGGCTATTTAGATGTCCAATTAACCATTGATTTAGATAAAGAACTGATGAATCGCCCCTTTTACTGGCACTATTTAGAAAAAACAGGCGGCGTTCCTAATCCAATGAAGCTGACATTAATTACGAATCCAGAAGCAACACCTGATCACATAAAAGGTGAAACGATTCATTTTGGATCTCCAAGATTGCATCAAATCTTCGGCTCAACCAAAAATTTATCAAGATATATTCGTCTTTATGAAAATCATGGCCACGTCAAAAGTCAAACTGCTTTGATGCCCTGGTTATGTATGAATGTCAAACTATCCTACCAATGTGATCGGAAGCGTGATGTGTTCAAATCAATTGGTCTACAATTGATTAACGGAATGATGGTAGAGAATTTTCATGAACGTCTGCTGAACATTTCCTTAACACCTAAAATTCCGGATTACTCCTTCACTCTTTCACCATTAGTAAAACCAAAAAGCGGAATGGTACGAATCGAAAATTATCTTAAATCAATCATTGAAACAGAGGATCACTCATGGGCTGATAAAGCTAGAGAGCGGTGGGATAAGGATTTAAAATTACTGGAGCATTTTTATGAGGATGTAGAAGAGGAAAACGAAAGTTATGAGACAGAAAAACAGGCCTTAAGAGAACAGTATGAACCAAGAATCCATATTTCATTTATTAATGGCGGTCTTTTTTATTTGACAGAGAATGCCGTTTAAAAAAGAAGGCTCTGTAAAACTTGTCCGTTGATTTCCGCTCCAG
>NZ_JBALNY010000036.1:73007-78743 GCF_036962145.1 Bacillus sp. JJ1764
GTCTTCGCACCTTCCGCTACAATCAACAGAGTGTAAAAAATCAACACTGTTCTTTAACACAGCCAAAAAGAAAAAAGAAGAGGGTGCCCCATTTGCTGGTCACCTTCTTCTATTTTTAAATCGCTTACTCTCCGCCTCCAAGCGGCATCATGAACGTTGTCCAATATGTAAAACCGGCGAAGAAAACTGTCAGATATGCTCCAAAAACATACATATACATACGTTCAGAAAGCTTTAGATAGCTAAGCAGGACAAAAAATCCAGTTTGGGCTAAGAAAAGCATTGCTGTTCTATCCATATCTCCAAGATAAAACATTACGGTAAAAATACCCGTCCAGAAACCTAATACTCTGAACATCCGATCCATATGTATCCCTCCTTTACCCCTTATGAATACCATTCATTACAATATTATAAAGTATCAGGAGGTATAATGTAAATAATGGTTTCACATTAGTTTGTTACGACTGCTTGGTATGAACATGTATCGCATCCAGTGAACATATTATCCTTTTCAATTAGTTCAATAGAATCAAATAATGTTTCAAACATTCCTTTAAGGAATTCGCGATGCATACTGCATACTGTCTCATGTTCTTCGGCCACTTCTTTAAATGGACAATTGAAGATTTGGAAATAGATCTTAGTATGATCCCCATTAGCTTCAAATTCAGGATAGAAACCTGCAAGAGTAGCAGCGTTTTTTAATATACTTAGCTTTTCATCGAAATTTAATACATCGCCAAGCGATCTTCTTGCCATTTCCTGTTCTACAATCTCAGCACCAAAACGCTTCCCAGTTAAGAACAGTGCATCACGGCCTACATCTCCCAAAGAGATCATCGTTTGGATGGCCACTTTTGATAAAAGCATATAATCACGGAATGGGAAATGAAGCTGAATCACATCATCCGATAAACGATACAATCGGCTTGGTCTTCCACCTTTACCCGTTTTCTTTGTTTCTGAAACTAACATGTTTACATCTTCAAGTTTGGATAAATGTAATCTAGCCACGTTTGGGTGGATGTTAAAGTTATCAGCTACTTCTTGTACAGTCACTTCTTTGTGGCGTTTAGTAATGTATTGATAAATGTAGTAACGCGTTGGATCTGATAATACATTGGTTATCTTTAATGTTTGTTCCATCTTGGCTCACCTCGGACCCCCATAATTTCCTTTATTATAATACAGCTAAAATAAAGTGGGAATGAGGTTAACACTGTATACACTATATGTTTAGAAAATGTTCACAATTACAGACTCAATATTGTAACAATATCCTGAAAATATGACAAATTTTGGTTAAATAAGATTCGTTTCGAAAAAAATAAATAAAACATTTCAAAAATTAGGAAGAATATGATAGAATGATGTCGAATTACAGTTTAGACCAATAAATAAGGCGGTGATTACGATTGTAAATTCGATTGAAATTTTGGCAAACCGAATCATCACAGATGCTGCAAAAAATCAGGCCTCAGATATTCATATTATTCCCCGGATGAATGACACCCTCATCCAAATACGTTTAACTAACAAACTGATCCCCCGCTTAACACTACCAAAAGAAGAATGCGACAGACTCATTTCTTATTTCAAATTCACAGCAAATATGGATATCGGAGAAAGAAGACGTCCTCAAAGCGGAGCAATCTTTCGTGAACTAAACGGACAATTAATAGGCCTCCGGCTCTCGACACTTCCCTCTAACAACCGAGAAAGCCTCGTAATTAGACTATTACCTCAACAGGAACAGATCCCTTTTCATCAACTTTCATTGTTTCCATCGATGACTAGAAAACTTCTAACGCTACTGAAACATGCTCATGGGCTTGTGATCCTAACAGGACCAACAGGCTCAGGAAAAACCACCACCTTGTACTCCCTTTTAAACGAAACAGCCCACCTATTTCATCGAAATGTAGTAACTCTCGAAGATCCTATCGAAAAAAATTATGATTCCGTTCTGCAAGTACAAGTGAATGAAAAAGCCGGCGTTACATATGCAACAGGTCTTAAAGCCATACTCCGACATGACCCGGATATCATTATGGTGGGAGAAATCAGAGATGCTGAAACTGCAAAGATCGCTGTGCGTGCAGCGCTGACAGGGCATTTAGTATTGAGTACTATGCATACACGAGATGCACAAGGAGCAGTTTATCGATTACATGAATTTGGTGTCAATTGGCTTGAAGTAGAACAAACTCTTATTGCTGTTACAGCACAAAGATTGGTGGAGTTAACATGTCCCTTCTGTGAAGGAGATTGCTCGCCACAATGCTACTCTTACGGAAGATGGAAACGAGCCAGCGTGTTTGAGCTGCTGTCAGGGAGAAATTTAAGCTCTGTCATGAAAGCAGCAAAGGGTGAAGAAGTGACATTAAACTATAAGACATTAAAAGAGGTCATCAGAAAGGGGATCGCCTTAGGTTATGTTCAAGAGGAAGAATATGACCGGCTGGTATTTGAAAATGAAAAAACGTAAATGGTCTTTACATGAACAGGCAAGTTTTTTAAAGAGAATTGGGGAATTGCTAGCTCGTGGATATCCTATATCCGAAGCCATTGAATCTATCTCCTATCATTTAGCAGCCAACCGAAGGGACGAACTGCTGAAATGTTTACAACAACTAAAAAAAGGGCTGCCCTTCCACAATGTCCTTGAAAACCTAGGATTCCAAAAAGAATTAGTTGGTTATGTTTACTTCGCTGAACAACACGGCAGCTTCGCAGATGCTTTGCTTGAGGGAAGCCATCTTGCACTCGTGAAAGATCGGGATCTACGAAAGCTAATGAAATTACTACAATACCCCCTACTATTAATAATCCTTACTGGCTTTTTAATTTTGTTTCTTGAAAAAACGTTATTGCCCAGATTTATCACTCTTTTCTCCTCATTAGGGTTGGAACCTAATTTTTTCACAAAAGTGATTTATGGATTTGATCGCCTTTTTCCTGCAATTCTTGAACTAATGATTGCCTTACTGATCGTATCAGGGATTTATTACTACTTCCTTTTTAGAAAATTTTCCGCCATAAAACAACGAGAATTGCTCGTCCGCTTGCCAATGCTCGGCAAAGTCCTCAAATTGCTGTTTACCCACTACTTTTCCATTCAATTTAGTTTTTTATTATCAGGGGGAATCTCCATCGCTGAAGCTCTTCTATTATTTGAAAAAAATAAGCAACAGCCATTCTTTAGTCAATTGGGAGAAGAAATTAAAGAAAAGCTCGTGACCGGGGAAAAATTAGAAACGATTCTAGCTTCCTACCCATTTTTTGAAAAGGAGTTTCCCATGATTGTGAAACATGGACAAGAAAATGGAAAGTTGGAACAAGAACTATTATTTTGCAGTAAGTATTGCATGGTAAATATGGAGGATTTAATTGAGAAAAGCTTAAAAGCAATTCAGCCTATACTTTATCTCTTTATCGGCTTTTTAGTAGTTTCGATGTATTTAGCTATTTTATTACCCATGTTCCATCTATTAGACGGTATATAATGACTGGAGGTCACATAATGAAAAATCGCAAAAACGATCTTGAACAAGGTTTTACTTTAATAGAAATTATGATTGTAATGTTAGTGATTTCCATATTATTAATTATTACGATCCCCAATATAGCCAAGCACAATAAAAATATCAATAATAAGGGCTGTCAGGCATATGTACGAATGGTAGAGGCACAAGTTCAAGCCTACGAAATGGATTTACATACAACACCGACAATGGCTGACTTAATCAGAGAAGGGTATTTGAATGAGAATGTGAAGGGCTGTCCAAACGGCAAGACAGTAACAATTGGTTCAGATGGGAGTGTCTCTGCAGCAGAATGAACGGTCAAAAGGGGTTCACACTAGTAGAATCATTAATCGTTTTAGCGGTGTTCATGATTATTTCAACGGTGACCGTATTCTCATTAAAACCGCAAAACTCAACTATACAAATTCAAGCCTTTTTAACCCAATTAAAAACAGATCTTTATTATGCCCAAAACTATGCCCTAACGCATAACCAAGATGTATCGGTTGTCATTACTCCCAGTAAATATAGGTACATCGTGTATGTTTATAGTGCAAACCAGGAGAAAATTATTCAACGAAATTATGACACCAGTTTCTACTTTATTCCGGGATCCCTTCCTTTAAACTTCACCTATCAGGCTAACGGAAATGTTAATAAGTTCGGAACTTTCTTTATAAAAGCCAAAAAGAAGACCTACCAGATCACATTTTTAATAGGGAGAGGGAGATTTTACTTTGTGGAAAAATAAAGGCTACTTTTTGCTCGAATTGCTGCTGTCAATGTCTGCTTTGTTTATGATCTGTTTAACGTTCATTCCTTTATTCATTCAATTAAAAAAGCAATCTGATCAATTTGCCATTGAAAATAAAGCAAGACACCTACTGTTTAATGAATTACACGAAAAATTAAGTGGCTCTACAGAATTTAATAATACCTCCATTAAGGAGAACGGCATTGTTTATACCATCTCTTGGGACAATGCAGGGACACCCGAGAAGAAGGAGGCATGTATCAAAATTGATAAAACCATTTACCGCAATGAACCTAAAATATGCGAGACCCTTGAATGAACAAGGTTTTACTCTAATTGAAGTACTTTTCTCTTTAATGATCTTCAGTACCATCATCTACCTAATTGCCCCAATAATTCAAATCGCCATTGAAAATACACAAACAGATGCCCAATTGCAATCCATGGAATGGGAAGTGTTCAGCAATGAAATCAAGCAGGAAATCCGCATGTCAACACAAGCTGACGTCATTTACGATAAGCTATACGTAACGAAGGATGGCGTAACGATTACCTATGACAAATATGGAAACAATATCCGCAGAAGAGTAAACTTTAACGGCCATGAGATTGTTCTTCAAAATGTATCGAAATTGAGCTTTATTCGTACAGATCAACATATAAAAATTGTAGTGACCGATGTTTATGGGAATCATTATGATGTTGTTGTCCATGCATTTGTGGAATGGAAACCATCATCATGAATAAAAACGAGCATGGATTTACATACCCACTGACATTATGTCTGTTGATTCTTTTTCTTACGTCCTTTTCTTTCTATGTTGAACACTTGTTGGTTGAAAGAAAGTTTTTTTCGGATACAGCCGAAAATCTTACCGCAGAATACTATTTTCATTCAACATTAAAAAAAATTGAATCAACTGTTCAAACTACTGGGAGTGTCCAGACAAACGGAACTTTTTATTTCCAAAAAGGAGTGGTCGTGTTTAGGGCCGAACCCGCAGGAGAGACATCCCAGACTGTAAATATATCACTTTCTCTTCAATCAGGTGTAAGGATTAACGGGAAAGCAACATATGATCTGCAAACAAGAAAATTAATGAAATGGACAGAATAAACAAGGTTGAAGAGGTTTAAAATTGGGCATACTTGTGGTGAAATGTAAGGCAGGTGGTATGATGAAAACAAACGATTATGTTAAATATATGACCCAAACCTTCGTCAAGTATGTCGATCAACCCAAAGATGAACGGAAGCGTCTTCGCCTTGAGCGTAAACAGGAAAGAGCCTCGTTTTGGTATCGCTGGTTTGGCATTTTACCTTATGTCCTTTATATAGAGATTCAACGAAGACGTAAGGTTAGAGGTAAGCATAGTAACTAATGAAGATCCCCAAAATCCCTTTCAAGCAGGTAGGAATTTGGGGATTCTTTTTAAAATGGCTGTGTTAAAG